>NZ_CATVYQ010000009.1:0-47308 GCF_958348295.1 uncultured Holdemanella sp. | reverse complement strand
CGCTACAGATACACCGATGGTGCGCTACACGCGCACCATTTTTCCGTCATATGCAGCTTTGTAGATAGAAGCACATTGTTGTTCGGTAAATACAATATGAGTGGCTTTATCCATATCAAGTTTAAATTCAACAAGTTCGCATGTGTGATTTTTAAATTTGTTGTAGTCAATACCATAAGATGTGTTATCACAATCAAATAGATAGATGATCCATGGTTCTTCAAAAATAATGGTTCCAGGTGTTAATTTACGTTCATATTGTTTTTTCTTTTCTTTTGGTTTAGGTTTATTTAATTGTTTATTTACCCAGTCATTTCGATATGTGCAGGATACTTCAATTAAATTATTAATATCTAAATCTTCAAATGTATATGTATTAGATAAATCAATAGAGCGTGGAATGTTTTTGAACCGAAAATATTTAGAATCGGTTAAGTCACCACCATTTATACACTTATACATTTCGTATTTATTATCCTTTATGTCATTGAAGTAATAGTAAGACTTGTTGATTTTAAAGATATCACCTTTACGAATGGGTATTTCCATATTAAAATTTAATATTGCTTTATTTCGAATATTGGCATAGGCTTTTAATTCTCTGGCAATCTGACGTACACAATATTCATCCAATTCTTTATAAATATATTGGATATGTGCAATTGGAATGACATAAGCACAATCAAATTGCACAACAGAATCTTTGTATCGAGAGTTTTGAGAATCATATACTTCATTGGTAAATATATGTTTCTCGTAAGATCTTAAGCTTTTAGGATGTGTAGCACATGCATATCCATAAAGTTCATCTTTTCCTTTTTTTACAATCAAAAAAGGCCTTGTTGTGTGTCCTTCAGGAATGGTTTTTAAAGCTTTATCTGTCACTGGCATTGTGCAATATACTAAATTACCAACAGATATCTGATTAAAAATATCTTCTTGCCAATCTTCATAGGCATGTTTGGATTTAAATCCAATATTACAAATATTAGCTCCAATTTTTAAGTACTTTTCTTGTTGGAGTGTACATTTATTTTGTTGTGTTTGTTCTTCATGTTTATAGAATAAACTTCTAATAAACGTTTGGATAGATTTAAAATACCCCATTATGTTCTTGTTCATGTTCGAGCCCTCATTCAAGCCAACCATATCATCTTAATTGACATTATCGATGTCTAAAACATAGATTGTTTTAAAAAGTGAATCAAACTTGTTTAAGTAATGTGATATAAACAAGTTTATATTGAACTTGTTTAAGTAATATGTTATAAACAAGTTGGATGGTGATTAGGATGAAATATAGGTTTTCAGAGGATTTGAAGTCAATTCGAGAAATTTTAGGACTTTCACAAAGCGAATTTGCAGATAAGATTGGAGTTGAGCAGGTTACTGTTTCAAGAAATGAATTAGATGATTTAGATGCATCAGCAAATTTATTGGAGGGTGTATATGCTTTTGCGTTTGCACAAAATATTAAAATTAACAGATTAAAGGAAATGCTCTATCGAGATGACTTAACTCAAAATGAAAAATTACTTTTCCATGGAGCAAAAAGTGAAATAGTTGGGGATATAGACATTCATAAAGGTCGATATAATAATGATTTTGGACAAGGATTCTATACAGGTGAAAGCTATGAACAAGCTATTTCTTTTGTTTCAGGATTTGAACATTCTTCTGTATATTATTTTTGTTTTGATGACAGTAATTTGAAATGCAAGAGATATAAAGTGGATCAAGAATGGATGATGACTATTGCGTACTATAGAGGTGCACTTGATGAATATAAAAATCATCCTAAAATAAAAAAACTTATAGAAGATACAAAGGATTGTGATTATATAATTGCTCCTATTGCTGATAATCGTATGTTTCAAATTATTAATTCTTTTATCGATGGTGAGATTACAGATGAGCAGTGTAAGCATTGTTTGGCTGCAACAAATCTTGGAATGCAATATATTTTTAAAACTCAAAAGTCATTGTCTCAGATTAAACCATTAGAGCGATGCTATATTTCGGTTAATGAAAAAGAATACTATAAAAATATTCGACTAGAAGAGTCAAGGTTAGGAGATAATAAGGTTAAATTAGCGAGAAAGCAGTATAGAGGAAAAGGAAAATATATCGATGAAATCTTAGTATAAAAAGAGGTGTGATGCATGAGGGAAATAAAGAAAATAAATAGGGATGGTTTGCTTTTGTGCGAGCTTCAGGCAAAAGCTTTTGAAAATTCTATTGATAAGATGGAGTCAAGTTCAGAAATATTTATTAGGCGATTTATGAAAAGTAAGATTGCAAAAAGATTGGATAATCAATCGATTTTAGATAGTAATATTCAGGCAAATGATATTTTAGCGTTAGTAGATGAAGAATATGGTGCTACTGATTATGGTTCTGTAAAATATACGCATAATGAAATGTATTGGATTGGATATATTTATAGATATTTTTCATTTACCTACGATTTATCTTCTTCACAAGTTTACAAAATTATAAAACCAAAAGAATTGAGAGGATTGTTTTTACCATATCATACAATGGATCCATCTCAAGCAATTGAGAGAATACTAGAGGCAAAAGGAATGTTTATTGATGAAGAGACAGAGCTACAGCGTCAGTATGAAATATTTAAAAGAATAAGAATGAGTAAGAAAGATAAATGATTAAAGTGAACGGATACAGTGTATATCCGTTTTTTAACATTTGATACGTTGGATGAAAATGGAATAAAAAACTGTATGAAAACGATTTCAGACATGTTAATATGAAATTAGAAAAGGAGGACATAGTAAGATGACATTAGATTGGCTAGTTTACGTATTAGGTGTAGTAGTTGTTGTTTTCTTAGTTGGTATGTTCTTCAAGTATAAAAAGCACAATCGATATGCCGATAAATTTGAAGACACATATCCAGACGCAAAGTAAGATTATGAAAAAGAGACAGAGAAAAAAGAATAATAAAAATGTTTTTATTCCGTTGATTCCTGTTGAAATGACGGAAGAAGAGGTAAAACAAATTTTTAAAACTAGAGAGGGGGATAAATCCGAGGATAGGTGTAATATGCATCATAGTACTTGTGATGGAGTTCATGTTTCAGATGAGCTTTCCTAAATGGGGATTCATTTCTATGGTTGTTCTACTTGTAGGTGGAACTATTTATGGATTTTATATCCATGATTACTTACAAGAAATGATGTGTGTTGCAGATATTGGGTTTTTTGTGCATGCGTATGAACACTTTAATAAATAAATTCAAAGTCATTCGATATTTCATTAAGAATGGAATATTCAATGAAGAAAGGGCAATTGAGATTTCTAAGTTTGATCATAATACAATAGAAGCTTTAGTACATTCTCAATTATTAGTACAAGTAGATGGTCGTGTATATTTGGATAAACCATTGTATGACTTTAGATACAAAGAAAAATATATCTATTATGGAGAGATTATATTGTTGATCATCCTCTTAATATTTGCGTCTTATGTACATTATTTAAAAACCACATTGTTTTGGAGACAATGATATGAAAAAAAATCGGATTCAAAGATTACAAGAGGATATGAATGAAGATCTTCAAAAATATTTAGATGAAGACTTATTGGATACAACTCCAAAAAGAAAGAAGGAATCTACTTTCTGGATGAAGTGTGTAGCTTTATGCTTATTATGTAGTTATGGAATTGCACAATTTCTAGGAAGAGTATTAGGTGATAAACAGGCAATAGTGCAATATGGACTTGCGGGTATAATCGTGATTTGTGCACTCGCTTTCTATATCTGGCTACGAAGAAAGTATAGGTAATGATTATGAATGATAAACAGAAAAACATTATTGATAAATTGAATAAGGATAATAAATCATTAAATCAAGGACATAAATCCATGGTGGAATATTCTAAAGGAATGATTTATATAGGCTTATTTGTGGTGTGTTTCTTGATCTACTATTTTACGAAAAATGCATTTCTATTTGGATTCTTATTATTTGAAATCTATAATTCGATCTACGCAAAGAATGATAAGAAGAAGGTTGGAATTGGTATTATAGTTGGAGTTGTAATCTATATTCTTTTGGAATTGTGGATATAATCATATTGGATTGAATCCAATATAAAAGATGGGCTATTGCAGCATGTGTAGCATTCCTTTTTGAATAGAAATTTAGTATTGAACGATTCATTGATTAATGTATTTTACGTAGGAAAATAACAAATGATACGTTTGAATGAAAACAAATAAAAACTGCATGAAAATGATTACAGATATGCTGATATGAAATTAAAAAAGGAGGTGGACCTATGAAGAAGTATGCAGCGGCATTGCTAAGTGTATTGTTGGTGTGTGGATGTTCTAATATAATACCAAAAGAGAATAATAGTGAAGAAAAAGTAGAGGTTAGTCAGGAAAAGCTAGAGAATATGACAGCCTTATATACGGGTCTTGCAGAAGCGAATGAAACGATAGATAATAAGTCGAAAATTGGTGTATGGGCCTATTATGAGGATGGTACAAAAGAATTCATTACGGAAGGATGGACTGTCAAAGAGCCTGTCACATTAGAAGCTGGAAAGACTTCAGAGGTTACTGTTGAATATCGGGGATTAGAAAGTACGATTATGGTTGAATGTAGTGAAGTGGATGAAGCCTTTTTTTAGGCAGAGTCACAATCACCAGATCAATCGGATTTAGAGGTTACACATTCTAAGTGGTATGGAAAGAAATTGACATATACAGGAAAAATCATAGCTCGCGTAGATGATAAAGATTTTAGAGGATACATGATCAGTATCTTTGATGATAAGTCGTATGTTTGTGTACTTGATTACAATAAAGAATTTGATTTTAAAGAAGGTCAAACTGTTACATTCTGGGCATATGGTCTTGGGCGTGTGGAATCCAAAGGATTGTTTGGAAAAGAGAGAAGTTGTATTGCGTTTAAGGCAAAATATATGGAAGATGTATAATGACGTATAAAGAAAGTAAGGTGAAATAATATGTGGAATCGATAACAAGTTAAAGAACAAGCTAAACAAATCATGAAACGAAACTATTGGAAAATGTTTCTGGTTACGCTGATTGCAGGAATATTGAGTACTAATTATGTGACTGTTATTCAAGAAGTACAAGGTTTAGTACCTGATGTTGTATTGCCAAGTATGTTTTCTTCAATCCTTTCATTTTTATCAATGGAATCTATTGTAGGATTATTATTTTCTATCTTTATTGGCTTTGCCATTAGAGTCGGAGAACCATATTATTTCATTAAAAATCATTATGGAAATCCAGCGTTAAATGAAATATTTCAAGGCTTTAAAGGGAATTATTTAAATGTGGTAAAAATCATGCTTATCATGGAATTAAAAATAATGCTTTGGCTTTTATTACTTGTAGTTCCTGGAATTATAAAGGCGTATGAATATTCTATGATTCCATATTTATTGGCAGAAAATCCTAATATTACTACAGATGAAGCTTTCTCGTTATCCAAACAAATGACTACGGGACAAAAGATGAATCTGTTTGTCTTAGATTTATCTTTTCTAGGATGGTATGTTCTAGGTTTTCTTTGCTTTGGAATTGGAGCATTGTTTGTGAAGCCATACGATGTAGCTGCGTTTACAGAGGTATATTTGATTCTGAGAGATTCTGTAAAGAAGGATGAGTGTGCAACGGATATTCAAAGTGATTAGAAATGAAAAAACTTTATTGATTAATATAACAATATAAATCCATGATGAATAATAAAAGAGTATCACTTGTTTATGGTGATACTCTTTTGACTGTTTATTTTTCGTTTTCATCAACGTAGATACAATCAAAGCCCATATTCATCTTCTTTGGAAAATAATCTTTTACTAGATAATATTCAGTATCTCGGTTGAATACGATATGATAGTTGACTGGATTTAGGTTTGTTGTGCATAGTCTTTGAAGGCCAAAGAATAATACACTGGATATGTACTTTCTTTCATTGGCAAACGTACGGGCAATTGTGTCTCTGCCGTATTCTTCTTCATCCTTTAACTTACCTTTATAGTAGAACTCCCAAAAGTCAACTTTTAGCTGATCCCAGTCTTCCACTACAGTTAATCCGTTACCGGATCTTTTTTTATGCAGTATACCAGCATAGTTGGCAGTACGAGTATTTGATATCTTTGTATCAAGACGAATATCTATATTGGCAATCCATCCTTCACATGTTTTCTTACCGATATATAGAAGGGCAGTTTTTGTACATGCGTCTGATAAATCATCATCTTTTAAATTGTCATAGAATACTTCCTGTTTTGACTTGCCTGTGTATTTTGAAAATAAAGCCAACTGTTTAGGATTCATAAGTCTACCATCTTCATTTACTAGAGTATTCAATGTTTTATAGTTGATTCCTACCTGTTCAGCGAGTTGTTTCATGTTTAAATTTCTTTCTGAACATAAAGAATCTATATAGGATTTTACAGACATAGTACCCCTCCGAAATCTATAAATATATTAACATGGTAAAGTACATAAAAAAAGATATCCGGAAATATGCGCATTATGCAGTTGCAATTTCCGGATTAAATGGTATGATAAATATGAAAGTTATAAGTCGTATTTATAAATAACTTCTAGAAAGGGGAAATTCAAAATGGAAAAACTATATTGGGGTCCCACGGATGTGGCAGCTTATGCGAACATCAGCAAATCCAAGGCATACCAATTCATTCAGGTTATGAAGGATGAGTATGAGCTGGATGAACGGCGACTTTTAAAAGGAAAAGTTCCGGTTGTTGTCGTGAAGGATTTTTTTGATTTTAAGGTAGAAAAAAAGGCTTAATTTGGCTGGCACCAAATTAAACCGGAGGCATGTAATATACCCCTAAGCACGTATATTATAGCACATTATACAAAATGTGGCCTCCTTTTTATCTTTTTTTGGAGGCTTTTTGAATGCTTATTCAGAAAGTCTGTTTCGTAATGAGGTAAAAGGAGTTTTTTTATGGAAAATAATAAGAAGATTAAACCCAATTCCTATTATTCTATTCAATATTGGATGATAAATGAATTGGGGTTAAAAGGATTGGAATTGAGTATTTATGCGATTATCTATGGATTTTCGCGTGATCATTGTGGTGCATTTACAGGCAGTCGTAGTTATTTGGCAGATTTTACAAATTCAACTAAAGCTGGTGTAGATAAAGCTTTAAAAAGTTTAATACAAAAGAATTTGTTAGAGAAGAAAGACTTTGTAAATCATGGTGTTAAAAATTGTATTTATGTCGCAAAAGAGGTGGCAAACTTAGTTAGCTACCAGTCAACAGAGTTAGGTGGGGTGGCAAACTCAGTTAGCCAGGGTAGCCAACTCAGTTGTCCTAATAATATAGAAGATAATATAGAAGATAATACACTCTCTTTAGAAGTGAAGCATTTTGGACTTTATGGAAATGTTATTCTAAATGATGAACTGTATGATCGATTGCTTATTGAATCGGAAGAATATGCGGATGAATATATCAATAGACTGGATTCACATATTGAAATGTATCAACTTCACAAACAGTATTCTGCATATGCTCCTAATCAGTTCTTTATCAAGATCTTTGACATGCTGCGAAGAGACGGGCATGTGGAGGTGTAGTCTATGTCTGTAAAACGTTTAGGGAATAAGAAATATGAAATTCGAGGTACGGTTACTCTATCTACTGGTAAATATCATCGTTATTCTTTTCGAAAGACTTTTAATTCCATCAATGATGCGCGTGAGTTTGAATTGAAATATAAAGAATCTTTTAATGCAGAAACAAACACTTTTGAAAGTCATTCTTATACATTGAAAGAGTTTATTGACGTATATGATCTGGCTAAGGCAAATCAATTAAAGTCAAGTACAAAACAAAGTAATACATATATTTCAAAATACTTTGAATCTTTGTATGATGAAAAGATTCAATCTCTAACATCTGGACAGATCAAACAGATTACGGATGCTGCATTTAAAAAAGGCTTGAGTGAAGAATATGTAAATAAGATGCTGACATATTTGAATAAGATATTTAACTATGGACTCGAAATGGGATATGTACAGTTTAATCCGGTCAAAAGAATTCCCAAATACAAAAGACCGGACAAGATCATTGATGAAGACGATTTCTATACTCCGGATGAATTTGAGCAGTTCATTCAATGTTTTCCAAGAAATAAAGAAAACGGAGAATACGTCTGTTATGTCATTGTGAATCTTTTGTATTTTATGGGATGTCGATTTGGCGAATGTGTTGCACTAACAATGAACGATATTGATATGGACAAGGGGACAATTCGATTCAATAAGACAGTAGCTAGGTATGTGCAGGGAAGATCGTATCTGGTTACTCCGCCAAAGACAAGGAACAGTATTCGAACGATAACGATGCCCAAACGAATGAAATGCATCATGCAGGAATATTTGGATTGGTACAAAGACTTGTACTGCATCACAAAAGATACATTTCTGTTTGGAGTGGACAGACCCGTTCTTGCGAAAGTTGTGAAGAAGCGTATGGCAATTGCCTGCGAAAGATCAGGAATTCGCATGATCAAGATTCATGGGTTTAGACGAAGCAATGCATCACTTCTATGTAATGCGAATGCACCTGTATCATTGGTCGCAAAACGCTTGGGTCATACACAAACGGAATGTTTGAAGACTTACGTTAAGTTCTTCAATAATTCCGAGCAGGATCTGATCGACATCATTGATTCTCAATTCGAATGATGTCGCTAAAAGCTCAACGCAGTTGCCCGTCATTGAACTTCATTACCGCCTTTAGTGCGGTAGTGGGGTTCAATAGGGAAGGGCATTACCATCAAGCTGGTAATTATGGCAAGCAAGGCTTGCTCAAAAGAATGTGTGGAAATAATTAATGAACAATAATAAGGGGGATACGCAAATGAATCGATTTAAATTATATTTAAATGATACGAATATTGAACATCAAAAGGAATGTATAAAAATACTTTTTAAACATTTCAATGGGACATATCGAAATACATATAATGGCAATTTGGAAGTGATTATTGAAGAAAAGGTTTCAAACACTGGAAGACCTAAGAAAAAACTTCCCAGTGTGGATGTTCTTAGAGCAGAAAAACAGGAAATGACTTTTGAACAGATGTGCAATAAGTATGGTGTTTGTCGTACAACATTGTATAAAATATTGAAATCGGGTGATTTGCATGAATGAAGTGTCGGTTACGATTACGGCTGGAGAAGGATGTGAAGAACATAATCATGGCTTGGAGTATCGCTCGAAACTTGAGCATACGCATGATACGGGCAAAGATACAGTGATTGAGCTTGTGCCTTATGAAAAAAGCTATAAGGAACAAATTAATGAATTGATGAAACTGTATATTAAAGAACGTAATGATTATACTCTGAAACGCAAGGCTGCCGCTTGGGATCGATATAATAGTGGCCAAATTAAGACAAAGCCACGTAATCGGGATTATCCATTGATTGGAAATGATTATTATACGCAGCATCTGCACGATCAGATGCGGAATCCAAAAACGAATAAAATGGAACAAATAAAGATGTTTCGTTCTTTAATCATTGGTTTGGGCGATAAGAGTGATCGTGAAAATGGCAAGATAACGAAAGAACAAGCACTTCATATTTTTAATGAATTTCTTGTGAAATTTAAAGAGGATTTTCCTTATTTCCATGTATTAGGAGCTACTGTACATTTAGATGAATCTGGGTTCTACCATATGCACCTCGATTTTAAGCCTATTTATGAACGAGCAGAAGATATGGAATATATTCAAAAACATGGTGGGGGATTGCGCTGTGGTACGGGTTTGGATGAAACATTAGTACGCATGGGATATAATCCGGAACAGTCTATAATCAATGAAAGAGATAAAGTTCCAATTTTATTTAATGCGATGCGAAATAAGATGTATAAAAACATGGAAACCATTATGAATGAGAACGATTTATATTTGATGTATGGAGCTACAAGTATTAAGGAACCGGAAAAAGATGCATCGGTAAATATGCCACTGAGCCAGTGGCAAGATACAAAGGATAAAACATTAGAAATGCAGCATAATATGAATGTCGCAAAGGATTTTTTGAAACAAGACACTGTGGATGAAAAGAATATTGTGTATGCGTATGAGAGGTTGGAAAATGTATCTTCACAATTGGTGGAAATGGAGAATTCACCAAAATCAAGATTGAATAAGAATAAGATCGTTGTTGAATATCATGTGTTTGATCAGCTTAAAACGTTTATTCATGAACTAAAGTCAATGATTGGAGCCCTGTTGAAACGTATCAAATTGATGAGTGATAAAATAGATAGCTTGAAAGATGAGAACAAGACGCTAAATAACAAGCTGGATAGTACAAAGAATGAATTGGTTCAGTATAAGAATGATAATAGGTTATTGAAGATTAGACTAGATGATGTGAAAGAACAGAATTCAGTTTTACAGACTAAAGTGAATGATCATAACCATAGTATGTTGACAATGAGTAAGAAGCTGAATAAGTCTGAAGCTAGAAATATTGCACTAACTCGATTTGTGAAAGAAACAACGAGAAATCAGATTCACTTAAAAAATGGACAAAGCATTACGGTATATGATGCAATAATAAATAAACTAAGTCCTGAAGATAAGACAAGGGTTAGAAAAGCAATGGACTTAGAGGGAAATAAAAACAGTCGAAATCGATGAAAAAAAGCGGATAATTTACTATCCGTTTTTAATATGCTTTGAAAATTTTTTGCGATTTTTTTGCGAATTTTGTTTAGAAAAACACTTGTTTTATTGGTTTATATAGATATGGAATATAACCATAATGTGAGAATATGCTTTAAATAAGGTATAAAAAAAGCACCTGGCAAATGCTAGGTGCAATCTTTGACAAATGGTGGTCTCAGTCGGAATCGAACCAACGACACAAGGATTTTCAGTCCTTTGCTCTACCAACTGAGCTATGAGACCACATGGTTGCGGGAGAAGGATTTGAACCAACGACCTCCGGGTTATGAGCCCGACGAGCTACCAGACTGCTCTATCCCGCGATGTGAATTAATTAAGATGGCGCAGAAGCTGGGATTCGAACCCAGGCGCCGCTCGCACGACCTACCGGTTTTCAAGACCGGACCCTTCAGCCACTTGGGTACTTCTGCATATGTATAATTGGTGGACCCTGTAGGACTCGAACCTACGACCCGCCGGTTATGAGCCGGATGCTCTGACCAACTGAGCTAAGGGTCCAAGTTAAACTCGTTGGTGGCTGGAGTGAGACTCGAACTCACGACCTTCCGGGTATGAACCGGATGCTCTAGCCAACTAAGCTACCCAGCCGAATTAAATAAAATAATGGTCGGGATGACAGGATTTGAACCTGCGACCCCTTGATCCCAAATCAAGTGCACTACCAAGCTGTGCTACATCCCGATATTTTTAGAAAAAAAATAAATGGCGCGCCCAGCAGGAATCGAACCCACAACCTTTTGATCCGTAGTCAAACGCTCTATCCAGTTGAGCTATGGGCGCATTTATTTCAACTGAGCTTTTGTGTCTCGCTCAGTGCCCATTAAATATACCATCACTTTAAAATGATTGCAAGCACTTTTTTTAAATTTTTTTAATTTTTTTTAAATTCGTGTTTTTCAACCTATATACGTAGTATAATTACCTATATATATAATTTTAAAAAAAAGGAGATTTAAATCATGAATAACATTGAATCAGTAAAAGGACACTTGATCGTATCTTGTCAGGCACTTCCAGATGAACCTTTACATTCATCATTTATTATGGGACGTATGGCTAGAGCTGCTAAATGGGGTGGCGCTAAAGGTATTCGTGCTAATACTGTAGAGGATATTAATGAAATTCAAAAAGAAGTTGATTTACCAGTTATTGGAATTATTAAACGAGTATATGGAGACTGCCCAGTATTCATTACACCTACAATGAAAGAAATCGATGAATTGATTGACGGAGCACATCCAGAAATCGTTGCCTTAGATGCAACTTGTCGTGTTCGTCCAGATGGAAGAACTTTAGATGAATTGTATGCGGATATTCGTGCTAAGTATCCAGAACAAAAATTAATGGCAGACTGCTCTACATTAGAAGAGTGTCTACATGCGGCCCAATTAGGCTTTGATTTTGTAGGAACAACATTAGTTGGATATACAGAAGAAAGTAAGGGCGATAAAGTTGAAACGAATGATTTTGAGTTAATGCGTAAATATTTAGAACAATCTAACGTACCAATGATTGCCGAAGGAAATATTGATACACCAGAAAAGGCACGCCGTGTATTAGAACTTGGATGCTTTAGTGTTGTAGTAGGATCTATTATTACTCGTCCTCAATTAATCACAAAACGATTTGTAGATTGCATTGAGGGATAAATATGTTAAAGAAGGAACAATTAGAAAAATTATTAGAACGTTGTATGGCTTCTTCTTGTGATTTTGCCGAAATCTTTGAAGAAGAAGGTACAACCGAATCTTTATCCATGTTGAATGGAAAATTAGAAGATACAAATGTATTGATTCGTGCTGGTATTGGAATTCGTCTATATAAAGGTGTGCAATCTGTATATGGATACACAAATGAAACAAGTGAAGAATCATTAAATGCTTTAGTGGATGATTTGCGTGGAGGTTTTGGCATAGAATCTAAATCTGTATCGATCTCTTTGGTTGAAGAAAAACATGAAAATCGTCATCCAATCAAGGAAAATCCTGTCAAAGCTTCATTAGAAACGAAAGTTGCCTTAATGGTACGTGCAAGTGATGCGGCAAAGGCATATTCAGATAAAATTCAAAAAGTATCTGTAGGGTTGGCAAGTGTATGCCAAAATGTACAGATTTCAAATAGTGAAGGAAGACTCGTACATGATACAAGAATTCGTTGTCGTATGTCTGTATCCTCTTTTGCCCAGGATGGTCAAAACTTGCAATCTGGCTATGAAGCACCAGGTGCAAGTAAAGGCTTAGAATTCTTTGAAGAAAGAACTCCAGAATCTATTGGAAAAGAAGCAAGCCGTATTGCCTTAGTATTATTAGAAGCGAAAGATTGTCCATCGGGAAAAATGCCAGTCATTATTGATAATGGCTTTGGCGGTGTTATTTTCCATGAAGCTTGTGGACATGCTCTAGAGGCAAGTTCAGTCAGTAAAAATCAGAGTGTATTCTGTAATAAATTAGGTCAAAAAGTCGCAAGTGATAAAGTTACGGCTATTGATGATGGCACAATTCCAAATGCGTGGGGCTCACAAAATGTAGACGATGAGGGAAATCCCCAACAAAAACGTGTATTAATTGAGAATGGTATTTTAAAGAGTTATATGGTCGATCGTTTGAATGGTCGAAGAATGGGACTGGAATCGACTTCAAGTTCACGCCGTCAGTCTTATAAATTTGAAACAACTTCGCGTATGACAAATACATATATTGCGGCTGGAAATGATGATTTTGACGAAATGTTTGAAGGAATCAAACGCGGATTGTGTGCGAAGAAAATGGGTGGTGGAAGTGTAAATCCACAAACCGGAGAATTTAACTTTGCCGTATTAGAAGGTTATTTAATTGAAGATGGCAAGATTTCTTATCCAGTAAAAGGAGCTTCTTTGATTGGTAATGGTGCGGATATCCTATTTAATATTGATCGCGTTGGCAAAAACTTAGAGCGTGGACAAGGTATGTGTGGCTCTAGTTCGGGTTCAATTCCTACAGATGTAGGTCAGCCAGCCATTCGTGTTTCACAAATTACAGTAGGAGGTACGGCCAATGAATAAACAATTATGGATTGAAAAAGCACTTGGCCTAGGTATTCAGGAATTTGAAATCTATCAATCTACAACGGTTGAAAAAGAAATGACTTGGTTTCAAGGCCAAATGGACACTTTAGTATCCAGCAAAGTGACAGGTACAAGTATTCGTGGAATTGTAGATGGAAAAATGGCCAATATGGCATTGGAAGAAGTAAACGATGATCAATGCGAAATCATATTAAAATCATTGATTGAACAAGCACATATTATTTCAAATGAAGAAACCGATTCATTAAGAAAGCCTGAATCCATTGATTATGTAAAAGAAGATGTGACTTGGAATATGGCTAGTACAGAATGTGTGAAGGATATTCTTCAAAGCTTAGAAACTAAGATTCTAGCCTATGATCCACGTGTCATTCAAGTTGGATATTTAGGATATTCACAAGGCAGTGGAAGCCGCAGTATTGTGAATAGCTTAGGTATGGACGTGCAAGATGCTGATGAAATGCAATACATTGTTGCCAGTGTTGTCGTTAAAGAAAATGAAGAAATCAAGGATGCTAGTTTAGTTGAAGTTGTATATGACTTTGAAAAGTATGATTTAGATTCATTTGTTTCTCGTGTTTGCGACAAGGCTCTCAATAAATTAGGGGCAACACCAATTTCAAGCTGTACATGCCCAGTTATCTTTGAAAAGGATGCGATGACATCTTTATTTGCCGCCTTTACTGGTTTATTTAATGGGGAATTAATGTATAAGGGAATTTCACCTTTAAAAGATAAGTTTAACGAACAAATTTTCTCTGAACAAATCACAATTGTTGATGATCCAAAGAATACAGATTGTTTAAGTATTGCCAATTTTGATGATGAGGGTTGTCCAACTTCTTCAAAAACTTTGGTGGATCACGGAAAATATGTTATGATGCTTCATGACACAAGAAGTGCCAATCGAATGCATACAAATAGTACAGGAAATGGTTTTAAATCGGGCTATGCATCTAGCGTAAGTGTACAACCAATGAATTGTTATATTGTACCTGGAAATGATAGTTTTGAGGATTTATGTACAAAAATTAAGGATGGCTTTGTCGTACAGAATTTAGCTGGACTTCATGCTGGACTTGATTTTGTTTCTACAAACTTCTCACTACAATGCTCAGGCTTCTGGGTAAAGGATGGTAAAAGAGATAAGAATGTTACCTTGGTTACCGTCGCAAATAATTTCTTAAATATGATGAAACACGTAATTAGTGTGGGTAACGATTTAGATTGGAGTTATCATCAGGTCGTAAGTCCAAGTATCGCTTTTGTTGAGTGCACAATTTCAGGGGAATAATTATGGTAAATGAATTTAAAAATGAAAAACTACAAGAAACATTAATTGTATTTAATAGAGAAAAAACAGATTCAGCATTTAGAAATTTGTTGGATGCGTTTATTTCGACTAATTTTCTAATTCCAGCACAATGGGATAAAAATCCTTCTCGCAATGAAAAGGGAGTCTTAGTCTTTGAACCAAATACACAATTCCAATTGTCTTTGATTCAAAATGATAAGGGAGATAGTTTCTTTCCAGTCTTCTCAAGTATGGATCAATTGAAAAAATGGGATCAAGATAGTGAAATACATTCCTTGGTTATGACTTATAATCAATATATGCCATTTGTGAAGATGGCATTAAACCAGATTCATGGCATTGTGATTGATCCATTTGGAGCGAATGTTTTATTAGACTGCAACTTATTGGTTGAACTTGATAAAAGTCGTGGTTCACAAGTGAGTGAAAATCCAATTCATAAAGGAGATAGTTTAAAGCTTCGTGATCCTATTTCAAGTGTAACAGAACTTCAAAGAGCTATCTGTGAATTTGGTGACTCTCACCCAGACATTCTTTCTATTTATTTGAAAGAAAGAATGGTCAAAGATCAGCCTAGCCATTGGTTTTTAGTTGTGGATATGATCAATGATGATAAGCAGACACTACAAGATCTAGGAAACTTCTGTACGCCTGCAAGTTATGGAAAAGGTTTTGAATTTATGTTTGGAAGTATGGAAATCGCCAAGAAAATTATGGCGGATACCATTCCAACATATGTAAAGGTTACAAAGTAATTAAGGTGCAATTCAGCACCTTTTTCTTATATAATAAAAGTATGAAATTACCTGAATATATATTAGAAATCATAAATACAATAAATGATATTGGATATGAAGCGTATGTGGTAGGAGGCTGCGTCCGAGATTATTTATTAAATCGTCCGATTCATGATTATGATATTTGTACAAGTGCTAAGCCCGAAGTGATATTGAACCTATTTGATCGAAGTGTGGGAACAGGACTCAAACATGGAACGGTAACAGTCTTATCGGATTCCCCAGTTGAAATCACAACCTTTCGCTTAGAGAGTGAATACAAGGATCATCGTCATCCAGATAGTGTGAAATATGTTTCTACAATTGAAGAAGATTTATCAAGACGTGATTTTACTGTGAATGCGATGGCCTATCATCCAAGTCGTGGCTTGATTGATCCGTATAAAGGACAATTTGATCTTAAAGCGAAAGTGATTCGATGTGTTGGAAGTCCGGATCGAAGATTTAATGAAGATGCTCTAAGAATGCTTCGTGCCTATCGTTTTTGTGCAAAACTTGGCTTTTCGATGGATGAAACAGTTAAAAAATCCATCGATACAAATGCATCTTTGATTCAATATGTATCGATAGAAAGAATTGTGCATGAATTAAAAGAAATCATGGAAACAAATCCACAAGTATTGGCGAGTATGACACTTCTTTTAAAACCTGTATTTAATGAGTTGGATTTGGCATTGAGGTGTAGTCAAAACTCAATCTATCACTATACCGATGTCTTGCATCATACTTTAGATGCGATGTGCTATTTAAAACCATATGATGAAACTTTGGCTTTTGCGCTATTATTCCACGATTTAGGCAAAGTACAAGTAAAAACAACGGATTCGAATGGAAAGGATCATTTTAAGCATCATGCGCAGGTAGGAAGTGAATTATCGAAAGAGCTTTGTCGACGTTTTAAACTTACAAATGAACAAAGAAAGTGGATTCCATTCTATGTCTTACATCATGATGATAAATTTACTTGTGATTTAGACTGTATTTATAAGTATCGCATTACATATCATTTGGATGAAGAACACTTGTTGAACTTACTTCAAATACGCTATTGTGATGCGATGGCCCATTCTGAATTGGGACAAAAATCAGCTAAAGACGTAGAACTTTTCTATGTGTATTACATCCAAAATAGAAATCGCTGTATGAGTATATCTCAACTTGCATTGAATGGAAAAGATATTATAGAAGCTACAAATTTAAGGGGAAAACAGATTCAAGAAGCTTTGAATATGTGTTTAAAATACGCTTTTTATCATCCGGAAAAGAATAGGAAAGAAGAATTATTGAATATTATAAAAAATGAGTTATGATCGTTCATAACTCATTTGTGCTAATGTCTTTTTAAAGTTTTTAATAAATAACGTTACTGTTGTGCTTACCGCAATAAAATCTGCGATAGGTTCTGCAACAAATACCGCAAAGATATGATTGGATAAGATGTTTGGTAAGATAAAAATCAATGGAATTAAGACAATGATCTTTCTAAAGATTGCTAAGAAAACTGAAATCTTAGCGTTTCCAAACGCAATGAAGGTTTGTTGGCAAGAAATCTGAAGTCCCATCAATAATACGCATGCCATATAGATACGAATGGCCCAACTTGCCATTGCCATTAAGTCTGGATCGTTAGTGAAAATAGAAATAAATACTTGAGGAAATAATTCCACTAGAATCCAGATGATACTTGCGTATGTGAAACAACATAGTGTTTGAAGTAAAAAGCCTTTTTTAACGCGCTGGCCATTTTTAGCACCAAAGTTATAACTGATGATGGGTTGTCCACCTTGCGTTAATCCTTGTATTGGCATCATCGCAAACTGCATAACGCTTGTTAGAATGGTCATACTTCCAATCGCAACGTCCCCACCAAATTTAGATAATTGCATATTGAAACATAAAGAAATCAAGCTTTCTGTTGACTGCATCACAAAGGGTGCGATACCTAAAGCTAAACTAGGAAATAATAGGCTTGGAACAATTTTAAAGTTTTCTTTTTTTAACTTAAGAACCGTTTGATTACCACTCAAGAAACGAATAACCCAGATTGCACTGATGGCTTGCGAAATAATGGTAGCTAGTGCAGCCCCTCTTACTCCCATATTGAATCCAAAGATAAAGATAGGGTCTAAAATAATGTTTAAGATAGCTCCAATTAAAACAGTCATCATACTTGTTTTTGAGAATCCTTGACAAGAAATGAAGGCATTCATTCCGAGTGTCATTTGAACAAAAATGGTTCCTAAGGCATAAATACCCATATATTGTTTGGCATAAACAATTGTTTTTGAACTTGCCTGGAATAATTGTAGTAATGGGATTTGAAAAACCAATAAACATACAGTTAGAGTTAATGAAATCACAATCAATGCGATAAAACAATTTCCCATGATTTTTTCTGCCGTTGGATTATCTTGTTTACCCATATAAATACTAGCTCTTGGTGCACCTCCCATACCGACTAAACACGCAAAAGCGGATACAATCATTATAATTGGAAGACAAACGCCTACGCCTGTTAGGGCAGTAGCTCCTACATTTTGAATGTGACCAATATACATGCGGTCAACTACATTATAGAGTAAGTTAACAATTTGACTTAAGATGGCAGGAACCGCCAACATAAAGAGTAACTTACCAACTTTTTCATGTCCTAAATCCACTTCGGACGCTGTTGTAAATTTCATTTTAGTTTGCTCCTTCTATTTTTTCATTCATTTTATTCATTGTATCAATCATGCATTGAATATTTTCTGTAGGAATATCGTTGAATAAAACTTGATTGATTTTATCAATCTCAATAGAGATTTTTTCTAATACAGGAATCGCTTCTTCCGTTAATTCAATATAAGAAATCCTTCTATTTTCTGAAACTTTCTTCATTGTGATCAATCCCTTTTGTTCCAAACTCGTTACGCTTCGAGAAACCAAAGCTTTTGAAACACCGAGTACAACACGAAGCTGTGTGCTTGTCGTAATGGATGTGTTGTTTTGTAGTAAAATCAGAATCGAAATTTCATTTGGGGAAAAAGTGTATTCTGAAAATCGATCTTTGATTTGTTTGCCGTAATATTCACGCAATCGATTGGATAAACGTAAAAATTCTTCAATTGTCAACATATGTCCTCCTAATGTTTACTTGTGAACGGTTCAATTGTAAACAAATAGAAGTATTCTGTCAACGAAGAGAAAAAATATACTGTACAATAATTGACTACTCGAGTAAGATGATTATAATTTTAACTAATTGGGGGAGGGATATGCATGACGTTAAAAGAGTTAAAAATAGGACAGAGTGCATTGATTAAGGCCGTTGGAGGAACAGGTGCATTAAGACAACACTTTCTAGACATGGGAGTTATACCTGGTGCTGAGGTTACCGTTGTAAAGTTTGCGCCTATGGGCGATCCAATGGAACTACAGATTCATGGTTATGAATTGTCGCTTCGTTTGGATGAAGCTGAAAAAATATTAGTTGAATTAATTGATGAGAGAACAAGAAAACATGGAAGTGCAGAAAATATAAATAACACGGTTCACCCTGGACTTGGTGAAGATGGTAAATATCATGTAAAGGCAGATGAAAATCCTTTACCAGAAGGTACATGTTTGACATATGCCTTGGTAGGAAATCAAAACTGTGGGAAGACCACATTGTTTAACCAACTCACTGGATCAAATCAACATGTTGGAAACTTTCCTGGCGTAACAGTGGATCGAAAGGATGGTCCAATTAAAGGCTATCCAAATACAATGGTGACCGACTTACCGGGTATTTATTCGATGTCACCTTATACAAGTGAAGAAATCGTATCACGTAATTTTGTGTTAAACGATAAGCCTAAGGCTATTATCAATATAGTAGATGCCACAAATATTGAGCGAAATCTATATTTGACTATGCAATTATTAGAGATGAATATTCCGATAGTTGTTGCGTTAAATATGATGGATGAGGTTGCCAATAATCAAGGTTCGATTGATATCAATGGTATGGAGGCTATGCTTGGAGTACCAGTTGTACCTATTTCTGCAGCTAAAAACCAAGGTGTGGATGAATTGATTGAACATGCGATTCATATTGCAAAGTATCAGGAAAGACCCGGTCGTTTAGATTTTTGTGGAGAGGATGATTTTGGAGGAGCCGTTCACCGTTGTATTCACTCTATTTGCCACTTAATTGAAGATCATGCCAAAAAGGCAGATATTCCATTGCGTTTTGCGGCTAGTAAAATTATTGAAGGCGATAATTTGATTCTTGATTGTTTGGATTTAGATAAAAATGAAAAAGAAATGATTGAACACATTGTGCTTCAAATGGAAAAAGAGCGTGGACTCGATCATAGTGCAGCTATTGCCGATATGCGTTTTTCCTTTATTGAAAAGGTTTGTGAACAAACCGTAGTAAAGCCTAAAGAAAGTAAAGAGCGTGTTCGAAGTGAAAGAATTGACCGTATTTTAACCGGTAAATATACTGCAATTCCTATGTTTATTGGAATTATGTTACTTGTATTCTATCTAACATTTAATGTAGTTGGAGCATGGCTTCAAGGTTTATTAGAACTTGGTATTGATTGGATTACACAAGTAGTGGATGCATGGATGACAAGTGCTCACGTAAGCTATGCCGTACACAGTTTAGTGATTGATGGTATCTTTGCGGGTGTTGGTTCTGTATTATCTTTCTTACCAATCATTGTGACACTATTCTTCTTTTTATCTATGATGGAAGATAGTGGATATATTGCGCGTGTAGCCTTCTTTATGGATAAAATATTAAGAAAAATTGGATTATCAGGAAGAAGTATCGTTCCTTTATTGATTGGATTTGGATGTACGGTACCAGCCGTTATGTCAACACGTACTTTGCCTAGTGAAAGAGATCGTAAGATGACGATTTTGTTGACGCCATTTATGTCTTGTACCGCAAAATTACCTATTTATGCTTTCTTTGTGAATGCATTCTTTCCAAAACAAGGTGGTTTAGTTATGACAGGACTTTATGTTTTGGGCATTGCCGTAGGTATATTGATTGCGTTCTTATTTAAAAGTACTTTATTTAAAGGGGAAGCTGTTCCATTTGTGATGGAACTTCCAAATTATCGTTTGCCCGGATTAAAAAATGTAAGTCAATTGCTGTGGGAAAAAGCGAAGGATTTCTTACAAAAAGCTTTTACCGTTATTTTTGTGGCCACTGTACTTGTATGGTTCCTTCAAAGCTTTAACTTACAATTTGACATGGTCAAAGATTCGAGTCAAAGTATTTTGGCGATGGTAGCCGGTTGGATTGCCCCTGTGTTTGCGCCATTAGGACTTCAAGATTGGCGTATTGTGACGTCCTTAATCAGTGGATTTATGGCTAAGGAAAGTGTTGTTTCTACACTACAAGTATTATTTGTAGGTGGTGTACATAGTGCATTAACGACATTATCCGCTGCTTCTTTACTTGTATTCTGCTTGATTTATTCACCATGTGTTGCGGCTATCGCATCTATTAAACGAGAACTCGGTGCAAGATGGGCAGTCGGTGTAGTTGCATGGCAATGTGTACTTGCGTGGATTTTAGCCTTTATTGTTCATGTGATTGGTTCTGTATTATAAGTAGCTTTAATGCTACTTTTTTTTTGAAAAATGGTTTATAATTTTTTCATATCTAAGGGAGCTAACTATATAAAATTCAAGTATTTTTTATGAAAAAGTTTGAAAATACAAAATAACTAGATTTTTTAGTTAGTTTTAAATTGATCTTTGAAAATGTGAATATTGGATTAAATTTAGGCATGACGAAAAGAACTTTTAAAATATGATTTTTTAAAAGTTCAGATGCTTTAGATGCATATGTCTTATCTTAATAATGCAGGATCAAATGATTGTCCTGTTTCTAGTAAATGATAAATGACTCTAAGCAGCTTTCTAATGCAGTGACCTTGAGCACAACGGTGTCCTTTACCTTGAGATATCTTCAATCGATAGTATTTCTTAAATACAGGATTATTGTTAATTACAGGCAGTATGACTTGATACAAAGTCTTTCTAAGATATTTAGATCCTTTCTTAGTTATGGCAGTGTGCTGGGCGTTGTATTGACTCGATTCATAGTGATAGGGGGCTACTCCTGCAAATTTAATGATCCGAGAAGGCTTGGAATAATTGCCAATATCTCCTAATTCGGCTAAAATAGAAGTACCAGAGAAATGAGAAATCCCTGGAATGCTTAGGATAGGAGAGTTGTTTTTGATCGAGAACTCTTCTATTTTTTTATCTATTTCAGCGATTTGCTCTTTAATAAGCATGATTTGGCTTACCAAGTGTTTGATCTGTATAGTTTCAACTTCAGAAGAGATTCCGATAGAATTCTTAGCACATTCTTTTAACTTTTCAGCAGTCAATGAAATGCGGCCGCCTCTACCTTTGATTTCAAAACATTTACGAATTGTACGAATATCTGTAGAAGCGATAGCTTCAGCACTGCCAAACGTTTTAAGAAGATTCATGTAAACAACACCATATTTAGAACCGAATAAGGTATTGAATTCAGGGAAAACAAGATCAATTGATTTCTGTAGTCGATTACAGTATATATTGAGTTCTTCCTTTAGATTATGGTGATGACGAGTCAATTGTCTTTGTTCATATAAATCAAAACGGTCAACTTTAGTAATACGATACTGTTTCTTGCGCTCAGGAGTATCGAGAACATCACAAATGGTGATTGTATCCAGTTTGTCATTCTTAGTAATGCCACCTTCCATCTTGCGTGTGAGATCAGTGGTTTTAGGGTTGATCAAGGCAACCGTATATCCGTTGCTAAGAAGAAATTTAAGAAGAGCAACATGGTAATGCCCAGTGTCTTCCATACCTAATAGAATTGATTTTTTAGAATATGGTTTAAGAGAGTTGATCAGAAAGTCAAATCCTTCTTTGTTGTTAGAAAAAGAAGAAGGTGTAACATTGAATTCACCAGTTTCCTTGTCCATAACACAGAAGTGGTGACTGTTCTTTCCAACATCGATACCAACTAATTTCATAAATAAACATCCTTTCTTGATTAAAATTTGTGAAAATGGTTATCCACAACACTTAGACCACAAAACCTGGTTCAAAATACGAATTCAAAGACTCATCTAACTAATCACTGTTTTGGAATAAGGTGTGGTAAGAACCTCCCTAAAGTAGTCAAGCTACAGGGTATAAATATACAAATCCACATTCACATATTCAATTTTACAAATTAACAAAACCGTCTTCAACTACGGTTATTAAAGGTTGAAAGAAAGGAGATGTATGTTGTAAATGACCAGCTAGATGGGTCAATTACAATATACCAGGGTGTTTACTTATGTATAAGTTAATTGCGTGTGATTTAGATGAAACTTTGATTAAACCCGATCGAACAATTGATTCTAGAGATATTGAGGCTATTAAGAAGTTGAAAGATTTAGGTGTTAAATTTGTACTGGCAACAGGAAGAGGCTATAACACAGTTCAGGGTACATTAAAGGAATTGGATCTTTTCGATGAAGCGAATCAATATGTGATTTCATATAATGGTGGGGCTATCACGGAAAATAAAGACAATCGACTTTTACATTTTGAAGGTATTTCTTTTGAAAAAGCTCAAGAATTGTATAAGCGTGGATTGAAATATGATGTAGTCATTCATGTATATACTAAAGATGCAGTGTATGCATATAACTTAACGGAAGATGAAAAAAGATATGTGCAGAATCGTCAGGAAATGATTGAGGTGTTTGATCAGAATCTTGATTTTTTAAAGGGACAGGACATTGTAAAAGTATTATATACAAATACAGATTTTGAGTATCTTCAAAGCATTGATCGTGATCTAAAGGATATTACATTTGATATGGATGTTTCATATTCAAGTAATCGTTATATTGAATTTAATCATCAGGGTGTAAATAAGGGGGCTGGACTTAAAAAACTAGCCAATCTATTACATATTGATATTCAGGATACAATTGCGATTGGGGATAACTATAACGATTTATCTATGATCAAAGATGCTGGTTTAGGTGTTGGAGTACAAAATGCTGCACCTGGTATTAAACCAGATTGCGACTATATCACAACGGCTACTTGTGAAGAAGGTGCTGTTTGTGAAGTCATTGAAAAATTTGTATTAAAAGGAGAGTAAAATGAAGAAACTTATTCAATTATATGTTTCTTGGTTTAAGATGGGTCTATTTACTTTTGGTGGTGGATATGCCATGTTGCCAATGATTCAAAAGGAAGTTATTGAAAAGTATCATTGGGCTACAGAAGATGAAGTGATGGACTATTATGCGATTGGTCAATGTACACCTGGCGTTATTGCGGTCAATACATCGACTTTCATTGGATACTATCAAGCCGGTATTCCAGGAGCGATTGCCGCTACTTTAGGTGTAGTTACTCCATCTATTATCATTATTAGTATAATTGCAGGTTTGATCACAAACTTTTCAAGTTTAGCTATCGTGCAACATGCTCTAAATGGTATTCGTGTAGCTGTATGTATGTTGATGATCAATGCCGTATTAAAACTAGGTAAGGGGAATATTAAAAATAAGATTGGTTTCTTGATTTTTGCGGTGGCCCTTATTTTTGCGATGTTTACTAAAGTATCTACTGTACTACTTGTGATTGGTGCTGGTATTGCGGGTGTTGTCTTTTCTAGAATAGGGTGGTTAAAGAAAAATGACTAAATTATTACTCATGTTTTTAGAATTTTTCAAGACTGGACTATTTGCGGTAGGAGGAGGTCTTGCGACTATTCCTTTCTTAAGAGAGATTGGCGTTCGTTATGGCTGGTATACCATGAGTGATTTGTCTACAATGATTGCCGTAAGTGAATCTACACCAGGTCCAATGGGTGTAAACATGGCTAGTTATGTAGGTTTTAGTCAATATGGTGTATTGGGTTCGATTGTGGTAACACTCGGTCTGGTTTTACCAAGTTTGATTATTATCTGTATCATTGCGAATTTCTTAGAGAAATTTAAAGAGGCAAAACTGGTTCAACAAATCTTTGCCGGATTAAAACCTGCTGTAGTTGCCTTTATTGCCGTAGCTACTATTGATATTTTATTTACAACTTTATTTGGTGATTATACTTTCTCCACATTTCATTGGAAACAATTTATTTGTTTATTCGTATTACTAGCGTTTAGTAAGTATAAACCTAAATTACATCCAATCTGGTTTATTGTAGCTAGTGCGGTTGTAGGAATTGTATTTGCGTTTTAAGTCATAGGGAAACTTATGGCTTTTTTCTTTTAGGTAAAATAAAAAGCAATGTCCGGGCTTGACATTGCTTTAGGGAGAGGAAAATTATTAAGATAAAAGTGTATCTTGAGTTTATAGGGTTGAATAATTTTCCAAAGGGTTAATCATAAGATAAGGCATTTCTTATGACATTTAAAATATATATTTTTTTGGTACTTAACGCAATGAACACATATTTTGATTTGTACATTATTATGTGTGTAATCTTTTTGTAGTTTGTGTTAAGCTACTAAGTAGAAGGAGATGATTTTAATGTGTACCGCATTAAGCTTTAATCAGTTTTTTGGAAGGAATTTAGATTATGAAATTTCATATGGAGAACAAGTAGCTGTGGCTCCACGTAATTATGACTTTCATTTTAGACATTTAGATAAACATGAAAGTCACTACGCTTTGATTGGTATGGCTCACGTATTTGAAGAGTATCCATTATATTATGATGCCATGAATGAGAAGGGCTTGGGAATGGCTGGATTAAACTTTGTTGGGAATGCAAAGTTTTATGAAGTCAAAGAAGACAAGAACAATGTGGCTGCCTTTGAATTTATTCCTTGGATCTTATCACAATGTGCAAGTGTCAAAGAGGCAAAGTCCGTATTGAAAAATACAAATGTTTGTGCAACACCATTTAATGAACACTTTCCAGTAGCTGAATTACACTATATGATTAGTGATGAAAATGAAAGCATTGTCGTTGAGTGTATGGAAGATGGTATGCATGTATATGATAATCCTACGCATGTTTTGACAAACAATCCGCCATTTCCTATGCAGTTATTTCGCTTGAATGATTATATGTATTTATCAAATAAACAACCTGAAAATAATTTTGGCTTGGATTTAACTGCCTATTCACGTGGGTTTGGAGCTATGGGACTTCCTGGAGACTTATCGAGTGGATCTAGATTTGTGCGCGTTGCCTATACAAGAGCAAATGCGACTAGTGATAAGAATGATTTAAGTCAATATTTCCACATTATAGGTAGTGTCAAGCAACAAAAAGGTCTTTGTGAAGTAGAACCAGGTAAGTATGAATATACAATTTATACGTCTTGTTGCGACTTAAGAAATGGAATTTACTATTACACGACATACAATAATCATCAAATCAGTGGTGTAAATATGTTTAATGAAAATTTGGATAGTGAAGTACTTATTTCGTATCCAATACTTGAAGAAGAAATGATTCATATGCAGAATTAATTTCTTGATGACATGAACTTTTATTGGTTATATTTTGTTTAAAAGAGAAGAAAGAAAGCCTACTGGAAGTGGTTCCATGTAGGCTTTTCTAATAGTTCATAAGCTGCTTTTGCGTTTCTAACGTTTGTGTTAGAGAATTTATCAAATAATTTATAATTGTTGAGTCTTACCATTAATTTTTTATCGGTTCTAGGAAAATGAAGCGGGAATAATTTATCGAATCTTTCACTTTCACTGATGAGAATGGATGTAACTTCATTGCTTATGGATAAATAACTAAGAAGATCTTGGATGGCTTGAGAATCAAAGTAAACTAAAACTTCTACGTGAGCCTGATTTTCTTTTGTAGAATATATCGCAAATCCTTTTGGTTGTTTATCTTCATTGATTATTGTGACAATGGATTTTCCTAAATTTTGATGGTATTGAATAAGTTGATCGAATTCATCTTCACTTAATAGAACGCTGCCATCAAAATACTGCATAAATTGGAAATATAATGGGTATAAATTCTTTGCTTTTTGTTTGATGTGGAATGGGTTTCCACTTTTACATAAAGGAGCACCAATCCAATATTCTTTTGTGTTCGAAATATGTTGAAAGCTTTTAGATTCGAATAACTTTGGCATATTTGTGTATGTGATTGTAAGTAAATCATTATATGTAGCTTGTGAAATAGCTGCATCTAATAAATTAGAAAATTGTTTTCTCTGTCTATAATCAGGTAAGGTTGCAGCTATACTAATCACAGATACACGCATTTGTTGGTCCAAAAACATCATATTTCTTTTTGTGACTTGAAGACAAGAAGTGATTTTATCATCTTGCCAGAAGCAGAACATGTGGTGTGGATCATATTGATATTTCATCCAGACATCAATTTCTTTTTCATCCATATTAAATGCGGATTTGATTAGTAAGTCTTTGATTTGTGCATCATAACCCACACTGTTGTGACAAATCATTGTTCATCTCCATCATCTTCATGTTCCGTATATTCGACGTCTATAGCTCCATGTTTTGGAGTTGATTTTGGTTGTTCTTCTTGATTATTTTGAGCGTTGTTATAGGTGTGAAAATGTACATGTCTTCTTTGTGTGAATAGGGAAATAATCCAGAAGACAATGATGATTGGTAAAATAAATGGAAGCAGCCAACTTGCTAACGTCCAAAAAATAAAGATGACTACGAAAAATGCTATAAGGGTAAGAATACTATCCATAAATGTACCTCGCTTTTCTAAAGTATATCATATTCATTGTGCGTAAATTAAATCACACATTCTGTTTCTATATCTTGTATATATTGAATTTGTATCTTTCCGTTTGTAAGTTCCATTAAATCTTTAGAAATATCTTCTTGAACAAGGAAATGATAGACTACATCTTCTTCATATTGTTGTTCAATGACTTCAATATTTTGTGTTCTAAAGTAATGATCAACCTTTCCAATCAAATCATAAGAAAAATAAATTTGATATTCTTGAAGGGTTGTAACAGTTGTTAGTGTTGCCGCTTTTAAAGCTTCAGAAACACTTGAACTATAGGCTCTTACAAGGCCTCCAGTTCCAAGTTTGATTCCGCCAAAATAACGAACCACAACGGCTAGAATATCTTGCATATCATTATGCATTAAAACGTCTAACATGGGATGTCCAGCGGTTCGGCTTGGTTCACCATCGTCATTAGATCGCATAATGTTTCCAATGATCATAGCTGTACAATGATGATTGGCATTTGGATGTTCTTTTTTTATAGCTTTTAAAAAATCCTTTGCCTCTTGTTCATCTTGCGTTCTATGAAGATAGGTAATAAATTTGCTTTTTTTAATTTCTATTGTATTTATACAGTCATTTTGAATTCTTGGCATAGTTGTATTGTAACAAAAAATTGCTGTATTCTACAAGTTTAGTAACAAAGAAACCATTCTAGTGTTGGCGTCTAGAATGGTCTCTTTTTGTTTATTATTTTTTTTAGGAGAGAGATATGAATATTGGTTTATTTCTATATTCATTGCCTTATCTTTAAGGCACTTATAGAATAACATTCCTTGTTGTCATAATTTTAGTATAACTTTGGTAAATCTTGTGAAATCAGATTGAATTATGTGAAATTATCAAAATATGCATCTTTTTTTGAAAAACCTCAATTTATTTCGTATATGAGATAGGAGGTGATGAAATCACATGAATAAATCAAAAGATAAAACAATGAAAGAATTTCTAGAAAACAATGCCTATTTTGTCGACTTCTTTAATGCGTACTTCTTTGATGGAGAAAGAGTTCTTAAACCTGAAAACTGTATGGAACTTGATTCAGAGATGAATGATTCAAATATGGATCTAGAAAAGCATGTGGATGTAATTCGTAAGTATAATGATGGAAATTTTTATAGTGCATTCATTATTGAGAATCAAAGTTATGTGGATGCTTCGATGGTTGTAAGAGCTGCAACATATGAGTATGTAGCTTATGATCGAATGTTAAAGAAGTCAAAGAAGAATAGGAAAGATGAGAAACTACCCATGGTGCACATTCTGGTATTCTATACAGGCGAAAGGCCTTGGAATGCAGCTAGACAGCTTTCTGAGTTAGTCGAGGTGGATGAAAGGTTTGAATCCTATTTCCATGACTACCAAATGAATCTGATTGAAATCACAGGAAATACTTCATATAATTTTAATGAAGAAGACGTACATAATCTATTCTACATATGTCGAAGTATTTATGATCAGTCTATTTATGAAGGAACAATCAATGACTTTGGGTTTGTGAAAAGCAGTGTGTTAAAAGTCGTCAAGACATTAACAGATGTAGAATGGTTGGATTTAGAAGAATTAGAGGAAAAGGAGGAAATTGAAATGTGTGAAGCTGAAAAGAGATGGCTTGAGGTAAAGTCAAAGGAATGGGAAGCTGAAGGAATAAAAAAAGGAATCGAACAAGGCATTGAACAAGGCAGTAAGAATAATCGTAAAGAAATGTATAGAACGATGATAGACAAAGGATTTAGTGTTTCAAGTATCGCATCCATTTTCTCGGTAAGTGAAGAATCGATTCGAAAGCTGTTGAAGAAAGCATAAAGGTATGGACATGAACGTGTCCATATTTTTTATAGTTGACAAAGTGAATGAATGAATATAAAGTATACAAAGTTAACTAAACGGAGGTACTTTATGAATACATTCAAAAAAATATATTGTCGAATTTTTCAGAATTGTTTTAAACTCGTGATTCCAGTTTTACCTTATCGAACACCAGAAATATTAAAGAGTACATCTTTAATTTCTCATATTTGCATGGATAATCATATATCTAAAGTGATGGTGATTACAGATTTTACTGTGCATCAATTGGGAATATTAGATCGTATGTGTGAACACTTAGATCATCATTCTATCTCATATGTAATTTACGATAGGACGGTCGCAAATCCTACAAGTGATAATGTAGAAGAAGCAAAAAAATTATATTTATCTTCGAATTGTCAGGCTTTAATTGGGTTTGGTGGAGGATCCAGCATGGATTGTGCTAAGGCCGTTGGAGCTAGACTTGCTCGTCCTAAGAAACCACTATCAAAGATGGAGGGAATCTTAAAAATATGGAAGAAACTACCATTACTTATTTGTGTACCTACCACAGCTGGAACGGGAAGTGAAACTACTCTTGCGGCTGTCATTGTAGATTCAAAAACACGCCATAAGTATGCGATCAATGATTTTAATTTGATCCCGGATTATGCAGTTTTAGATCCTAAACCCACATTATCTTTGCCTCCATTTATTACGGCATGTACGGGTATGGATGCTTTAACCCATGCGATTGAGGCTTATATTGGTAATTCCACTACAAAAAGAACGCGTGAATATGCGTTAATGGCAACAAAACTAATATTTGAAAATATATATAAAGCATATGAAGATGGAAATGATTTAGAAGCTAGAAGCAATATGTTGGATGCTGCCTATTATGCGGGACATGCTTTTACGGTATCTTATGTTGGATATGTACATGCGATTGCCCATTCTTTAGGTGGAAAATATAATATTGCGCATGGACTAGCTAATGCGGCTTTACTTGATGTTGTGTTGAGACAATATGGAGAAAGTGTGTATAAGAAACTCTATGAAATGGCTTTGTATTGTGGAATCTGTAATGCGAATGATTCCTATAAAGTTGGGGCTGAGCGTTTTATAGAACAAATCACTTTAATGAAAAAGCATTTTGGCATTTCATCAACATTTAGTGAATTAAAAAAATCAGATATTCATGAATTGGCATTATATGCAGATCATGAAGCCAATCCATTGTATCCGGTTCCTGTTTTGTGGGGTGTAAAAGAGTTAGAAAAAGTGTATGCTTTAGTAGTGGAGGATTGAGTATGGATCCAATTGTTTTAGAACAAAGAGAATTTTATAATTCACACAAAACCTTAGATATTAATTTTAGGATAAATGCTTTAAAAACTTTAAAAAAGGCAATTTTAGCTTATGAAGATAGAATTAATGAAGCAATTAAAATGGATGTTGGAAAATCAAATTTTGACACTTATATGTGTGAAGTAGGGTTAGCTTTAAGTGAATTAACTTATATGGAAAAACATGTTCGTAAGTTTTCAAAAGAAAAAACGGTATATACACCATTGGCACAATTTTTGTCGCGCAGTTTTGAGAAGCCAAGTCCTTATGGTGTGGTGTTAGTCATTAGTCCTTGGAATTATCCTTTTTTACTTTCTATTGATCCATTGATTGATGCACTTGCGGCAGGGAATACAGTTGTATTAAAACCTAGTGAATTTAGTCCGTATACATCACAAGTTATCAAAGATATGATTGAAGAATATTTTGATTCAGAATATGTGGCCTGTATACTTGGAGATAGTGAAGTGAGTTCTAAATTACTAGATTCTAAATTTGACTATATTTTCTATACAGGATCAAAACGTGTAGGGAAAATTGTGATGAATAAGGCAAGCCAATATTTAACACCAGTTACTTTAGAATTGGGCGGGAAAAGTCCTTGTATCGTTGATAAGGATGCAGATATTAAACTAGCAGCACGAAGAATCGTTTTTGGAAAGTATTTGAATTGTGGACAAACCTGCGTGGCTCCAGACTATATATTGGTGCATGAATCTATAAAGAATTGTTTTATAGATTGTGTTATATCTGAAATCAAACGACAATACGCAAATTTAGATGATTATGGTCATATCATTAATGATAAGCACTATAATAGAATTTTAGGGTTGATAGATATGGATAAGGTTGTTTATGGTGGAAAACACCATGACTTACAAATTGAACCTACAGTGATGGATTGGGTGAATTTTTCAGATCCTGTAATGCAGGAAGAGATATTTGGACCGGTTATGCCAGTATTAACATATTCTGATTTAGATTTGATCATCGATAAAATCAATTCTATGCCTAGTCCATTAGCTTTATATATTTTCACAAATAATAAACAAGTATCAAAGAAAGTAACGAGTGAAGTTTCGTTTGGCGGTGGTTGTATCAACGATGTAGTGATTCATTTAGCTACAAGTAATATGGGCTTTGGGGGTGTAGGTGAAAGTGGTATGGGTTCATATCATGGAAAACATGGTTTTGATACGTTTAGTCATACAAAGAGTATTGTGGATAAGAAGAGAATTATTGATTTACCTATGCGTTATCAGCCTTATACAAAATTGAATGAGAAATTGATTCGCTTTTTCTTAAGATAATCTTTATAATGAGTGTATGGAAAAAAGAGAAAAATTTGAGTATGACATTGATTTAGGTGCCATCATGGACTATGTAGAAAACCGTTTTATGTTAGTAATAAAAGATGAGGATTGGACACAGGAGGAAATTGATATGTTAAATAGCGGTATCGATCTTCATTTTTGTTACACAAATGATATTGCCGTATTTGTGCTTGAAGGTGGCGATATTGATTCCAGTGATTTTTACTTCAATATTCAAGAGTGTGACTGGAAAAATCATTTGTTTGCGGCAGACTGTTTAGATATCGATATCATTTTGTTGAATAAAGCCAATGAAATTTGTTTTAAAAAGTCAAAAACTTTGACAAAAGAACAAAGTCAAATTATTAAGGATTGTCTAAATCAACAAAATAAGGTATCCTTTATGCCAAGTGAATATGATGTGAATGTGCAAGGAATCCAGAGTGCATATGAACCATATGAGCTAGTGCGTTTTGAAAAATGTGCAATAAAACTATAAGGAGAATGATGATGAAGGCTGTTATTAGTGTAATTGGAAAAGACAAAGTAGGAATCTTGGCTATGATTGCCAATGAGTGCGCAAACTACAATTTAAATGTATTGGATGTAACACAAACGATTGTTGATTCTATGTTTACCATGACTATGATAGTGGCAATTGATGAAATGAGTATTCCATTGAATGAATTTGCGGAAAGAATGGAAAGCTTAGGAAAAGAGAAAAACTTAGTAATTCGTTGTATGCATCAGGATATTTTCAATTCTATGCACAAGATTTAATGAGGTGTTCACATGCAGACAAATGAAATTTTAGAAACAATAAAGATGATTGACGAAGAATACTTGGATATTCGTACAATCACAATGGGTATTAGCTTACTTGATTGTATGGATCCAGATATTCATGTTTCATGTCAAAAGGTTGAAGAAAAGATTTGCCGCTTAGCTAAAGACTTAGTAAAAGTAGGAAATGACTTCAGTAAGACTTATGGTATTCCGGTAGTTAATAAGCGAATCAGTGTAACTCCAATTGCGATGTTAGTAGCTTGTTCTGGTGGAAATCCGGTTGAATATGCCTTAACTTTGGAGCGTTGTGCACAAAAATTGGGTGTAGATTTTATTGGCGGATATTCTGCATTAGTACAAAAAGGATATGCTGCAGGGGATAATGCATTGATTGAATCGATTCCTGAAGCCTTGGCTAAAACACAGCATGTTTGTGCAAGTGTTAATGTTGGAAGTACAAAAGCCGGAATCAATATGGATGCGGTTGCACAAATGGGCCGTATTGTGAAGTGTTGTGCTGAATATACAAAGGATGATAATTGCTTAGGTGCTGCAAAATTAGTAGTATTCTGTAATGCTCCAGAAGATAATCCATTTATGGCAGGTGCCTTCCATGGTGTCGGGGAAGCAGATTGTGTAATCAATGTTGGTGTGTCTGGACCTGGTGTTGTTCGTGCGGTATTGAGTAAAGCCGACAAATCTTTGCGCATGGATCAAATTGCGGATTTAATCAAGCGTACAGCATTCAAAATTACTCGTATGGGACAATTAGTAGGAACTGTTGCGAGTGAAAAATTAGGTGTTCCTTTTGGAATCGTTGATTTATCTTTAGCTCCAACACCGGCTGTTGGCGATAGTGTTGCCTACATTTTAGAAGAAATGGGATTAGAAACTTGTGGTGCATATGGTACGACGGCTTGTTTAGCTATGTTAAATGATGCAGTAAAAAAAGGCGGCGTTATGGCAACAAGTAATGTAGGTGGATTATCTGGTGCTTTTATTCCTGTTAGTGAAGATGCAGGTATGATCAATGCTGCAAGAACAGGAGCTTTGAAATTAGAAAAATTAGAAGCAATGACAGCTGTATGTAGTGTAGGTTTGGATATGATCGTAATTCCAGGAGAAACAAGTGCAAATGTTATTTCAGGAATTATTGCGGATGAAGCTGCAATCGGTATGGTTAATACAAAGACGACAGCCGTACGTGTGATTCCTGCGATTGGAAAAGACGTTGGTGATGAACTAGACTTTGGTGGTTTATTAGGAGCAGGTCCTGTAATGCCAATTTCTCAGATTTCAAATGATGTCATGATCAATCGTGGAGGAAGAATCCCAGCTCCTTTACAAGCGTTAAAGAACTAATGAGGAAGTGTTGCACTTCCTTTTTTTATATTGCTTTTTCTTTGGTTAGATTATAGAATATAAATGTTTAAAAAAAAGCTTTAATTAAAATGTTAATTTAATATTCAGTTATATTTTAGAGAGGAAAATAGAATGACAATTGAAGAATGTTATAAAAAAATGGGCGCTAATTGTCAAGATGTTATTAAGCGTTTACCAAGTGTTAGCATGATTGAGAAATTTGCACTAAAATTTAGAGAAGACACGAGTTTTCAAGAATTAGAAACGGCTTTGAATGAAAAACAAGTGGATTTGGCTTTTAGAGCCGCACATACTTTAAAAGGAGTATGCATGAATTTAGGCTTTGATCATTTGTATAAGCCAAGTTTTGAAATCACAGAAAGTTTACGTGCAAGTAATTTGGATTTGGCTTTACAACAATTTGATGCAGTGAAAGAGCAATATTCTAAAACAATTGCAGCTTTAAATGAATTTGCAGCATAGATCTCTAGAAGAGGTCTTTTTTTATTGCTTGTAAATAAATGTAAAATAATTTCAATTTTATCTTGCAAGTTTTCAGAAAACGAATATAATAATTTACATAAACGAAGAAAAGAAGAAGTACAAAAGTAATTTTTATTAAGAGAGATAACGGGTGGTGCAAGTTATTGAAAAATCTTTTGGAACGTGTCTTGGAGTTATTTGGTCGAAGATTTGAGGCTAAATCGTGAATTCGCGTTAAGAACAAGGTGTCATCTGTATAGGCAGATGGAATTTTGGTGGTACCGCGTTTATTACGTCCAATATATATTTGGGCGTTTTTTTATTGGAAAGGGTGTGTGTGAATGGAAAGTGATCGACGATATAGAATAATTTTTGATTTACACATGAAGAAAGGTAGGAATTTAAAATGAAAAAAATTATTAAATTAGGTATGGCGGCTTTAACCGCATTAACAATGGCAGGATGTTCAAGTGGTTCACAATCAAGTGATGAGAAAGTTTTAACAGTAGGTATTTCACCTGACTATGCACCTTATGAGTCTGAAAATAAAAAGGGAGATATCGTTGGATTTGATCCCGATATGATGAAGTGTTTTGAAGAATATTTAAGTGAAGAAGAAGGAGTTACTTATAAATTAGAAATGAAGAAGATGGATTTTGATAATATCATTACTCAGCTTCAAGGAGACCAAATTGATGTAGGTATTTCTGGATTTACATATGATTCAAAACGTAAAGTAGAATGGTCAGATCCATATTTAGGATCAAGTCAGGTTGCGGTAGTTCCTAATGATTCAGAAATTGCATCAGTTTCAGATTTAGAAGGCAAATCATTAGTAGCACAAACAGGAGCTACTGGTGAGGCTGCTGCAAAAGAAGTTAAAGACGCGAAAGTTACAGGATTAAAGAATGTACAGGATATCATGAATGCATTAAGTGCAAATCAATATGATGCGGCCATCGTTGACTTGGGTGTTGCAAAAAATTATGTAAAGAGTGGCGAATTTAAAATGTTAGATGAATCTTTAATGGATGAACAAAACTATATTATTGCGAAAAAAGGAAATACAGATGTGATTAAAAAGATGAATACATGTATTAAAAAATTCTTGGCAAGTGATGATTATGCTAAGTTATGTAAAAAATACGAATTGTCTCCATTAGAAACAAAGTAAAGGAAAAGTGAGGAAAGTGTATGTTTGTTGCGATTGATCAGGTATTTACATTAGAGAATATACTCTATTTGGCAAAGGGTGCGCTGTTGTCGGTTGCGATTGCAGCGCTTTCCCTTTTAATAGGTTTAGTTTTAGGAATTTTAGGAGCGAGCGGAAGAAGAAGTAAGCACAAATTGCCTAGAGGTATAGCTTTTGTGTATGTAACGATTATTCGTGGTACGCCATTGCTTCTACAAATCTTAATTATCTTCTCTGTTATTCCATCAATTTATACAGCCTTTACAGGCAACGTATTAAGAATTAATCCGATTGTGATTGGTATGATTGCCCTTAGCATTAACTCTGGTGCTTATCAAACTGAGCTTTTGCGTTCAGGTATTAATGGTGTTGATAAAGGCCAATGGGAAGCTTGTGAAACATTGGGATTATCCAATTGGAAAACGATGAAACTCGTGATTTTACCTCAAGCTTTTAAACGTGTGATTCCACCATTAATTAGTGAATTTATTACACTAATTAAAGATAGTTCTTTGATTAGTTGTATTGGAGCGGTTGAACTATTAAAAGGTGCACAAGTTATTGGGGCTGAATATTATGATGTAATGTCGCCATATATGCTTGCGGCAATATTCTATTTGTTTATGACATGTGTTGTTTCTTATATTGGAAGTAAAGTGGAAAAGAGGTTGGCTGTAAGTGATTAGAGTAGAGAATGTTTCAAAAAATTTTAATAAAACACATGCCCTAAAGAATGTGAGCTTAGAAGTCAATAAAGGAGATATTATTTCATTGATTGGACCCAGTGGCTCAGGTAAAAGTACATTATTACGTTGCATTCATGGCTTAGAACATGTGGATACAGGTAAAATTTATATGGATGATGAATGGATGAATCCAAATGATGAAAAGAAATTTCGTGCGCAAAGAAATCGTATGGGATTTGTGTTTCAACATTTTAATTTATTTCCGAATATGTCGGTTTTACAAAATTGTAAATTAGCTCAAGTTGAAGTTTTAAATAAAACGAATGAGGAAGCAGAAAAAACAGCTTTAGAATATTTAGATAAAGTTGGGTTATTAGATAAAAAGGATGCGTATCCTAATAATTTATCTGGTGGTCAAAAACAGCGTGTTGCGATTGCAAGAGCCTTGTGTATGAATCCTGATATTATGTTGTTTGATGAGCCTACAAGTGCGTTGGATCCTGAAATGATCAAAGAAGTACTTGAAGTAATGAAAGATCTTGGTAAGCAAGGTATGACAATGGTCGTGGTTACGCATGAAATGGGATTTGCAAGAAAGGTAGGAACTCGAGTTGTTTTTTTGGATCAAGGAGAAATTGTAGAGGAAAACACAAGTGAAAAGTTCTTTGAAAATCCCCAATCTGAACGTGCAAAAGATTTCTTGAGTAAGGTGTTCTACGAATGAAATTACCAGATTTTAAAGTTGAACAATGGATGAATGATTATGAAAATGATGCCATCTATAATATGACAGATACATGTGTAAAAGCGCTTACGTTACAGGAACTGTTAGATTTTGAGAATATTGATTTTTCGAATTTAACACTGGATTATGGTCAAATCACCGGGGATGTTGAATTAAAAAAAGAAATTTTATCTTTATATGCGAGTGGAACAATTGACAATATCACAACGGCACAAGGTTGTTTGCAGGCCAATGAATTAGTGATGAATACTTTGTTAGAAAAGGGTGATGAGGTAATAGCTATTGTTCCAGGATACCAGCAGTTTGTAGATATTCCAAAATCAATTGGATGTAAGGTAAGTTTAATTGAACTTGATGAATATGATTGGCAGGTTGGTGTAAAAAAGTTTAGAAAGATGCTGAATGCCTCAACAAAAATGATTATTTTAAATAATCCCTCGAATCCAACGGGAACAGAATATTCTAATGAGTTTCTAAATGAATTGATTGAAATATGCAAACAATATGATACTTATATTCTTTGTGATGAAGTGTATCGTGGCTTAAATCACGAAGTGTCTATTAGTGATATGTATGAGAATGGAATTTCAACATCAAGCTTAAGTAAAGTGTTTTTTCTTGCTGGATTACGCCTTGGATGGATCAAAGCCAATGAGTATGTGATTCATAAAATCAATGTAAGAAGAGATTATTCTATGATTTCTACAGGTCCTTTAGTGGATACATTAGGTAGGCTTGCTTTAAAACATAAGGATGAATTGATTTTAAGGGCTAAGAATATTATTTCAACAAATAAAAATATCGTTCGTGAATGGCTTAAAGAAAATCCTCGCTTTGAATGTGTATTGCCTAGTGGTGGAACAGTGTGTATTTTAAAATATGGATTTGATCTAAAGAGTGAGACATTTGCAAAACTATTGTTGGCAGAAAAAGGTGTTTTTTTTGTACCTGGCTCATGCTTTGATAAAGAAAATTATTTTCGCTTGGGTTTAGCTCAAGATAGCAACAAGTTAAAAAATGGATTGGATGAACTTTCAAACTTTGTGGATGAACATTTAATTTCATGATAAAATGAGTTGCATAGGGGGGATACTTATGCGAATTCAATATTTATTGTGTGCAAGTCTATTGTTGTGTGGTTGTGCAAAGGTAAGTGATTTGACAGAGCAAAAAAGCAAATCACCTGAAAAAGCGCCGGCTACAACCAAAAAAACGAATAAAATAAAGGTTATAGATTGTAAAAATGATTCTTCGCAGCAAGTCACTTTTGAAACAAAAGGGGATAAAATTCAAAAGATGACGCAAAAATTTACGATGAGTTTTTCTGATTTAGGTATAACAGAAGATATGAATTCTGAACAAATTCAGTCTAAAATCAATTCTTCATTGGATGATAAATATAATTCAATTGAAGGGGTTCATGTGTCTACTCAACTTAGTGACCAACAAGTTGAAGTGACATTGGAAATGGATTTTAAAAAGGCAAATATAGATACATTGATTGAAAATAAGTTATTAGACGAAGGAGAAGCACAGTCGGATTATGTAAGTTTAAAAAAGACGCAGAATGTTTTTAAAAATGAAGGCTATGCGTGTATAACAAAATAGCGGAGTTTCCGCTATTTTCTAGTTTGAAAGGATGAGTTAAAAAGATGCGTTATTATATTGCGGATACACATTTTTTTCATCGTTCATTGAATGAAAAGATGGATCAAAGAGGATTTGATGATATAGAGCAAATGAATGATTATATGATTGATCAATGGAATAGTAAAGTTCGTAAAAATGATGAGGTAGTTGTATTAGGCGATTTTTCATGGGGAAATGCGAAAGAAACAACTGAAGTGCTGGATGAATTAAATGGTAAGATTTATTTGATACGTGGAAATCACGATCGTTTTCTAGATGATAAAAATTTTGATGCTTCAAGATTTATTTGGATCAAAGATTATGCTGAGTTAAATGAGAACAAACGTAAAGTGGTATTATCGCATTATCCAATTGCGTGTTATAACGGACAGTATAGAAGAGATGAAGATGGGAATCCCAAAACATTTATGTTGCATGGACATATACATAAAACACAAGATCAACAATTTTTAGATGTCTATCAAGATTATATTCATCAACAAAAACATCCAAGAATCAGTGATGGTCAATTGGAAAGTGTGCCTTGTCAGTTGATTAATTGCTTCTGTATGTATAGTGATTATGTACCTATGACACTAGATGAGTGGATTGAAATTGACAAGAAAAGAAGAAGTGTCCTATAATTGTTATAACAAATATAAGGAGATCATATTATGCATAAATTGGATACAACGCCAGGTCATCTTCCTTACTATAAACAAATAAAGGAATTTTATAAAAAGGATATCCATGATGGAGTGTTGGCTGTAGGAGATCGCGTTGATAGTGAAATGGAAATTCAACAGATTTATGATGTTTCAAGAATTACGGCTCGACAAGCTATTCTTGAATTAGAACAGGAAGGTATGGTGAAGCGTGGTCGTGGCAAGGGTACGTTTGTGACATACAGGCCTAAAATCAAAGAAGAATTATCACATATTCGTAGTTTTACGGATGAAATGATGGCATTAGGTAGAACACCTGGAACTAGATCTTTTCATATAACAAAAGAAATTCCGGATCAAGCCACAAGAGAATTGTTTGGCTTGAACGAAGAAGTGATGTATTGTGTGCGACGTGTTCGTACGGCAGATGATGTATTGCTGGTATATTTTGTTTCTTATTTTCCTTTAAGTTTAAATATTCCTTTAAATATGGAAGAACAAACACAGTCTATTTATGAGGTGATTGGCGCACCAACAAGAATAGATGAGGAATTTTCAGCAATAAATCCGAGTGAAGAGATTTGTTTGGCATTGAAAATACGGAAGGATCAGCCTGTTCTAGCTCGTAAGCGTATTTCATTCGATAAAAAAGGAAAAGAAATGGAGTACACAATGTGTTACTATCGTGGTGATTTATATAGTTACACCATTTCTACATCTCATAAATTATGATTTTAACTATAGACATTGGTGGAACAAATATAAAATATGGCTTATGTGATGAGAATGGAAATATTCAACAAAAAGGAGAATATCCTACTCTAGATACGACTGAAGGGATTGTCCAATCTATTTGTGATTTACAATTTGAATACAATGGTATTGCGATTAGTATGCCAGGAATATTGAATGAGGATCACTCAAAGGCGTTTATTACAGGAAAACTTTCATTTTTATCAAATTATCCATTAAAGGATAAGTTGGAAGAAATCAAGAAATGTAAAGTGACCATTGAAAATGATGGTCGTTGTGCAACGTGGGCAGAGCTTGGATTTGGAAGTCTGATAGATTCAAAAAATGCCATAGTCGTTGTGTTAGGTACATATATTGGTATGGGCATTGTGATTGATCACAAAGTTTATGAAGGTTCACATTTATTGGCGGGTGAGTATTCAGATGCACATATGGATACAAAGAAAACATTTCAAAATACAATGGCTGCTTATTTTGGAAAAGACGGGATTGAAAAAATAACTGGTTTAACTGGAAAAGAATTGTTTGATAATTTGGAGGATGAAAAAGTAAATGCTAGATTTAATGTATATTGTGAAAATCTTGCTTGGATGTTAAGTAATATTCAATTACTTCTAGATGTGGATACAGTTTTGATTGGCGGAGGTATATCTGCACAGTCTAGATTAATTGATTGTATCAAGGAAAATATGATAGGCTTGAAGCAATGGTTTCCTACATTAAAGATGCCGGTTGTCAAAGCTTGTAAATTTAACAATGATGCTAATTTATTAGGAGCATTGTATTACTACAAAAATACCGAGAATCATTAAATGTTCTCGGTATTTCTTACATTGAGGGAGGAAGGGCATGAAATCGTTAATTGGTGATAAGAAGTTTTATCGAATGGTTTTGATTGTGTGTATACCGATTGTGATACAGAATGGGTTTACTAATCTTGCCAGTTTATTAGATAACATTATGATTGGACAACTTGGAACGTTATCTATGAGTGGTGTATCTATTTCAAATCAGTTGTTTCAAGTATTTAATGTGAGTGTTTTTGGTGCGATGTCAGGTGCTGGTATATTTTTAGCACAATTCTATGGACGTGGAAACAGGGATGGTGTACATAATTGTTTTCGCATCAAAATGATTATTGGGGTTTTGATTTCGACAGTGGCAATTTGTGTTTTTAAATTACTTGGTCCTTCATTGATATCTTTATATTTAAATGATAATCCAACAGATAGTTTGACAACGTTGAATTATGGTATGCAATATATGAATGTTATGCTGATTGGATTGATTCCATTTGCGATTACGCAAGTGTATTCTTCTTCATTAAGAGAAACAGGAAATACAGTTTTACCAATGAAGGCTAGTGTTATAGCGGTTATTGTGAACTTTTGCATTAACTACATTTTGATTTTTGGTCACTTTGGCTTTCCTCAACTTGACGTTATTGGTGCGGCCATTGGTACGGTTGTTTCAAGGATTGTAGAGATGGGCATAAATGTAGCGGCTGGCTATAAGAATAGTTATTTAAGGGATGCAATACATTTGAATAAGATATCTGGTGATATATTTATGAATGTTGTAAAAAGAGGGATGCCTCTATTGTGTAATGAAATATTATGGTCGATTTCGATTGCACTTATTTCTCAATGTTATTCTACAAGAGGACTTGAAGCAGTTGCAGCTATCAATATCGCGACAACTGTAACCAATTTCTTTATGATTATTTGTTATGCAATGGGAAATTCGATTTCGATTATTGTTGGGCAAAGACTGGGTGCTGGTGAAATAGAGTATGCCAAAGATTATGATTTAAAGATGGTATTTATGAATTTTATGATGTGTTTATGCATTGGTGTGGCATTGTTTGGATGTTCATCTTTTATTCCTCAAATCTATAATACGTCTATAGAAGTAAAGACATTAGCAACATCTTTATTAAGAGTTTCGGCTTGTATGCTTCCAATCATTTCTTTGTACTATAGCAGTTACTTTACAATGCGTGCAGGAGGAAAAACATTACTTACTTTCTTCTTTGACAGTGGATATACATTTATATTTACTTTTATGGTTGCGCTATGTTTAACTCGTTTTACAAGTTTGCCAATATTTTATGTGTATTTATTAGTTCAATGTGTGGATATTCCTAAGGCAATATTGGGTATCACATTGGTTAAAAAAGGAATATGGGTACATAATATAGTGAATGAATTATAGCGTTCTAAAGGATTTCAGTAATAGGATGAACTGAGATCCTTTTTTTATGTAAAGTAATTTATAATATAATTTTGAGCAAAAAAAAGAAGTCCTTTCAGACTTTATTTGAAAAATGGTGACGCGTACGGGATTCGAACCCGTGAATGCATGCGTGAAAGGCATGTGAGTTAACCGTTTCTCCAACGCGCCATGTATATTAAACTTGTCTTCTTTGACAAGTGCTAATTAATGATACTATAAGATTTATAATATTGCAAGTAAAAAAATAATTTTTTTTAAAAAGTAGAAACTCTTAGTTTTCGCTAAGAGTTTCCTTTACGTTTTCTACATCTTCCTTTGTGGCAAGACCTACTTGGAAGGCACTTGCACTACCACAACACAAACCGTTAATAAAGGCTTTTTCGTAGTTACCTGTTTCTAAATATCCTGCAAGAAAACCTGCAACCATAGAATCACCAGCACCAACTGAATTTACTACGGTTCCTTTTGGTGCATTACTTTGAATTACTTCATTATTATCACTTACAAGTACGGCACCCTGTCCTGCCATAGAAATCAATACGTTTTGAGCGCCCATTTCCTGTAGCTTTTTGGCGTAAGGAATGACTTCATCTCGAGTGTTTAATTCGACATTGAAGATTTCACCTAACTCATGATTGTTTGGTTTAATTAAAAAAGGTTTATATTTTAATACTTTTAATAATAGGTTGTTTGTCGCATCGACAACAACTTTTATTTTCTTTTCCTGAACTCGTTCCATGATCTGTTCGTACATAGTATCAGGCAAAGTGCTTGGAATACTTCCTGAAATAACGAGAACATCTTTTTCTGTTAGTGTATCTAATTGATTGAATAATTCTTGAATATCTTCTGGTTGAATGTCAGGACCCATACCATTGATTTCTGTTTCTTCATCCGATTTCATCTTTACATTGATTCTAGATAATCCCTTTTTTACATGAATAAAATTGGTTTTAGCTCCATAGCTTTCTAATTTATGCTCAATTTCTTCTCCAGTAAAACCTGCCATAAAACCAAGGGCTGTACTTTCGTGCCCGAGATTGGATAGGACAATTGAAACATTAATGCCTTTTCCTCCGGGAAGGATTTCTTCGAATTTTGTTTTATTAATGATACCAGGCTTAAAATGATCGACTTGAATAACGTAGTCTAATGAGGGGTTAAAAGTAATTGTATAAATCATGATTGTGCTTCCTTTAACACTTCTTTAATTTCATTTAATGAATCTAAGAAATATACATATTGTTGTTTCTTTATAGTAGAAAGCTCGCAATCAATCATGTGCTGTAAGAATGCTTTTAAATGATCGTAATATCCATTCACATTATAGAAAATGCATGGGCATTCAAGTTGGTACAGTGAAAGTTTTGATAAGATTTCACTGACTTCTTCTAATGTTCCAGTTGCGCCAGGAAAGGCAATGAAGACATCGCCAAGTTCAATCATTCTTGTTCTTCGATCGGCAATATTTTTTTCAATGTATAGCTTGGTAAGATTATCCATGTGGACACCTTCATCCACAAACATTTGTGCTTCTACACCAATTACTTTGCCACCTGCATTCAAGGTGCTGTTGGCTAGTTCTCCCATTAATCCGGTTTTAGATCCACCGAACACTAATGTATGATTGTTTTTGGCAATCCATGTTCCTAATTCTATTATTTTTGTTTTAAAGTCTGGATCATTTCCATAGGTTGAACCTAAATATACTGTAATGTTCATAAACTACCTCCTGTACTTAGTTTACATTAAAATTGTGCACAAAAAAAGCTTAGCACAAGCTAAGCTTACATGGAAATAAATCCAAATGCGTTCGCAATTGAACTTAATAAAATAATGAATGCGAAAATTGGACATAAGTATTGAATCATGAAATTGAATATTTTCTTACGCTTGAATGCATTTCCATCTTGTGTGATTTCTGCTTCGATTTTTTCTAACCCAACAACTCTTGAAACAAAAATACAAATGGCGATCGCAGCAATTGGCATCATGACGGAGTTTGTCAAGAAATCAAAGAAGTCTAAAAATTGCATACCGATGATTGTTACGTTGGATAATGGGCCATAACCTAAACATGAAAGTGTTCCTAGTCCAATCATAATAATACCTAAAATGATTGTAGATTTTTTTCTAGACCAATGTAATTCATCTTGAAATGTAGATACAGCACTCTCTGTTAGTGCGATTGAACTTGTGATAGCTGCAAATAATACCAACAAGAAGAAAATGATACCAATGCCTGTGCCTAGTCCCATACTTGCGAACACTTTAGGAATTGTAATGAACATCAAGGATGGGCCGGCTTTTAATGTTTCCATATCTCCACCTGAAAAAGAGAATACAGCTGGAATGATCATAAGTCCTGCCATAATCGCAATGGCGGTATCAAAGATTTCAACATTTTCTGTTGAGCCTTCAATAGAAACGTCTTTTTTCATATAAGAACCAAATGTGATCAAGATACCCATCGCAATAGATAATGAATAGAACATTTGTCCCATAGCACTAACAACAGTCATCCATGAAAAGTTGTCAAAGTTAGGAATCAAGAAATATTTAACACCTTCAAGTGCACCTGGTCGACTGATTGAATATCCCGCAATGATTATAGATAATACGACAAGTACTGGCATCATAAATTTAGATACTCTTTCAATTCCGTTTTGAACACCTGCATAGATAATAGCTAGTGTAAAGAAAGTGAAGAGTATAAAGCATATTTCTGTAGATACTCCGTTTGAAATGAAGTTTGAAAAATATGTGTCAGTAGCCAGTAACTTTGCATCACCTTTTAAATACTCAAATAAATACTTGATGACCCAACCTCCGATTACAGAATAATAGGGTACAATCAAAATTGGAATAATGGCGTTGATCCATCCGGAAAATGACGCAAACTTTGTTTTTGCGAAAGTATGAAAAGCTCCCACTGGACTTTTCTTTGTCATTCTACCTAGTGTTGTTTCGGCTATGATCATTGTATAACCAAAAGTTAAGGCAAGTACAATGTAAATAAGTAAGAAGATTCCTCCTCCGTATTTAGCGGCTAAATAGGGAAATCTCCATATATTGCCAAGGCCAACACTGGCTCCAGCGGCAGACAAGACGAATCCTAATTTGCCAGAAAATGTACTACGTTTATTGTGCATAATATAAACACCCTTCCTCAATGGTCTAAATTATATCATTTGTGAAAGGGTTTACGCAAATTAATGAAAAAAATAAGTGTTAAATTTTCTGAAAAAGTATTATAAGCAAAAAAAAGAAGTCCTTTCGGACTTTATTTGAAAAATGGTGACGCGTACGGGATTCGAACCCGTGAATGCATGCGTGAAAGGCATGTGAGTTAACCGTTTCTCCAACGCGCCATGTATATTAAACTTGTCTTCTTTGACAAGTGCTCATTTATATTACTACAACATTTTAATTAATGCAAGTATTTTTTTAAAAATTTGACAGATTGTTTTAATAGTATATAATGTGAACAGTTAACAAAGTTAACAACGGAGGAAATTATGATTCGATTATTAGTAGATTCAGCAAGTGATTATACGCAAGAAGAGATTGAAAATAAAAATTTATATTTTGTGCCACTACAAATTCAAATTGAAGGAAAGAACTATTTGGATGGTGTTGATATTGATAAGGAAACATTTTATGAGAAGATGATGAATTCAAAAGAATTTTTTAAAACATCACAACCATCACCACAAGAATTTTTAGATATTTTTGAAAAAGTGAAGGAAAAACAAGAAACATTAATATGTTTATCTTTATCAAGTAAATTGAGCGGAACCTATCAAAGTGCTTGTCTGGCAAAAGATATGGTGGGTTATGAAAATATCTTTATCATTGATACATTGACAGCAGTTGCAGGAATTCGTTTACTATGCGAAGTGGCAATGAACTGGATTGGTGAAAATAGAAGTGTTGAGAGTATTGTGTCTGGTTTAGAAGAACTAAAAGAGCATGTGCATATTTATGCTGGTTTAGATACATTGGAATATTTAGCTAAAGGTGGAAGAATTTCTAAGACTGCAGCAGCTATTGGAACTTTGGCAAGTATTAAACCAATTATTTGTGTAGACCATGGAGAAGTTGTGGTTGCTGGTAAGACACGTGGTGTAAATAAGGCAACGAGTGTTGTATGTGAAAAGATGCAGTCAGATATTGTTGATACATTGTATCCAGTTTATACATTGTATTCATATGGTTTAGAGAATGTTGAAAAACTAGAATCAAAATTGGATTTAGATGTGAATCGTGTTCGTATTGGATCAACAATTGGAGTTCATATTGGGCCTAATGCTTTTGGGGTTTGTTTCGTATCTAAACTATAATTAACTTGTGAGGGCGCATACATTTTAGTATAATGGATATGCGGATTTACAAGGAGATTTTTTGATAATATGAAAACAACATTAATTATTATGGCAGCTGGAATTGGTTCGCGTTTTGGTGGTGGAATCAAACAGTTGGCTAAGATGGGTCCTAATGGTGAAATCATTATGGATTATTCAATCTATGATGCCAAGGAAGCTGGCTTTGATAAAGTCGTATTTATTATTCGTAAGGATATTGAAGAAGAATTCAAAGAAGTTATTGGAAATCGTATCC
>NZ_CATVYQ010000008.1:0-50662 GCF_958348295.1 uncultured Holdemanella sp. | reverse complement strand
TTGAGGACTAAGTTTATTTGTATTATTTGATTTTATTGGTCTTGTTTAATATTAACTACCTCATACTCAAAAATACCCTCTGTTCTTATAGGAAAACCCCAACCAACAAGGCCTGAGCTAATGATTATTGTGCAGTGCTTGAATGTTTCTTTTCCGTAATTTCCTGCAAAGTCAGGTTGTAAATGGTAAGAATAAGAGAGTGGAAACATTTGTCCGTTGTGGGTGTGGCCACTGAGTTGAGGTCGACATTATTTTTAATGTTTTCTCTTGTTCCTTGTGGTTGATGGTTTAGGACAATGTTGTAGGTGTTATTTGTAAGATGGTAGTCTTTGGCTTTCTTTCGTTTTTTGTTTGTGTAGTCTTTTCTGCCAATTAGAGTTATGTTGTTTAAATGTACTTCTTGATCATTTAGAATGATAATGTTGTTTTTAGTGATTTCTTGATTAAGTTTATTTTTGTGAATTTTATCTTGTTTTCGTGATTACCATATACAAAATAAACAGGGGCTGCTTTAGTAAGTCTTCCGATTTGTTTAAACAGGATTTCCATATCTTCTTTGGATGTGGATATGATGGCTGAAAGAATCATACAGATGATTGATTTTCTTTTCTTGAATACGATTAATAATACAAATAAACAGAATAGTGTATGTATTGCCCACATAGCTTGATACGTACGCATATTCCAACAGTTTAATACAAATGCGATACAGATAGCGTATCGTATTTTTTTGTTTAATTTATCTTTTAATAGATTGTTTAGTATTATGCATAAAATGATTTCTAGAATGAGGATTCCTATTTGAATATAGATCATACTATCGCTTCCTTTTTCTTTATTGTATATCATGAATAAAGCATATATAATATTTTTTGAGGTTATAAAATTTTAGGGTTATTTAAAAATAGGGAAAGGGTATTAGATATAATGAAAAAGGCGATATTAATAGCACTTAAGATATGCTTGGTTATTTTCTTTGGTTTTTTCTTATGCAATGAATTAAGTGGACCAAGTATGAGTGATACGGATTTTAGTGTGGTTGAAGAAAATGTAATAAAAACCATGGGTACGTATGAATTAGAAAAACAGGGTGGGCAGGCAATAAAAAAATATTTGTCTATTAACTCAGCTGATTATGAGAATATTCAATACTATAAATCATCTGATCCGATGAATGTTCGTGAAATTGTGATTGTGAAATTTAAAGATCCTAATCAAGGAGAAGCGTTTAAAGAGGCTATGCAACAGCGTATTGATACACAAATCAATGCATTTAATGGGTATGGTGTAGAACAGGTTGCTTTATTAAAAAAGGCTGTTATTTCTTTAGATATGAACTATGCGATCTATGTAACTTGTGAAACGGCAAATGATGTTGTTTCTATATATAAAGAACAGTTGTAGGAGGAATTATGGTATTTAATAGTTTAATCTTTATATTTATGTTTTTACCTATAGTATATTTGGCATATACTTTTATTCCTACATGGACATGTAAGTGTAGTATATTAGTTATTTGTTCTTTATTATTTTATTCATGGGGACAACCTGCATCTTTAGTTTTAATGCTTGTGACTATTTTATGGGATTATTTTACTGGTTTAGAGTTATCTCTTTATGAAGGTAAAAAGCGAAAAGTTATTTTCTGGATTGGCGTATTGTTTCATGTGTTGATTTTGATGGTTTATAAATATTTCAATTTCATTTTTGGCTTTACTTCCATTCATGTTCAGTTGGCATTGCCAGTTGGATTATCATTTTTTACGTTCAGTGCCATTTCTTATTTGGCAGATGTCTATCTAGGAAAAAGTAATGCACAAAATAATATTTTGTCATTGGCTTTATACTTATCATTCTTTGGCAAAGTCAGCATGGGACCCATTGTTCAATATCATGATATGGAAGCATTTTTGGCTAAACAACATAAAATTACTGTTGTACAATTTGGAGAAGCTTTTCAAAGAATTATTAAAGGCCTAGCGAAAAAAGTGATTGTCGCTGATCAATTATCTTCGATGTATTCTACATTGTCTACAAATACAACTTGTTTAGGTACTTGGTTATGTGCCATTGCGTATATGCTTCAGATTTATTTTGATTTTAGTGGATACTCAGATATGGCAATTGGAATCAGTCGATTATTTGGTTTTGAATTTGATGAAAACTTTGATCATCCATATATCGCAAATAGTGTGCAGAATTTTTGGCGCAGATGGCATATTTCTTTATCAAGATGGTTCAGAGATTATATATACATTCCTCTAGGAGGAAATCGTGTTTCAGATTCATTGTATATTAGAAATATATTTGTGGTTTGGTTTTTAACTGGCATTTGACATGGTGCAAGCATGAATTTTATTGTATGGGGATTGTACTATGGCGTGTTATTGTTGATAGAAAGATTTGTATGGAAAGATAAGCTTTCTCAACTACCTAAATTTATACAACATATATATACATTATTTCTTGTGTTGATTGGATGGGTATTCTTCTATAGTTCAAGCTTAAAAGATGCGGGTTCAACAATTTTAGCTTTGTTTGGCATTGGTACAAATGGTATTTGGGATAATCAAGTACTGTTCTCTTTGAGACAAAATTTAATTTTGATTGTGATTGCCATCATTTTTAGTATGCCGATATTTGACGTGATTGAAAAACGTATTGTATATATTTGGAAACAAAAAGCTGTGGTATTTAATGTTTGTTTCTGGTGTGTACTTTTCTTGATTAGTTTGGCATTTATTGTTGGAAATACATTTCAGTCGTTCTTGTATTTCGCGTTTTAGAGGGTGGATGTATGAAAAAATATCAAAAAAGAATAAAAAGAATGCTTGCGCTACTAATGCCTTTATTCATTCTCCTTGCACTTGTGATCAATATAATTGTTCCAGATAAAGATATTTCATTTGTGGAAAATCGTTCTCTACAAAAATTTCCTGAGATAAATAAAACGTCATTCGTTGATGGTTCTTTTGAAAATAAAATGTCAAATTGGTTTGGAGATCAATTTGTGGGTCGAAACGGATTGATTCACCTTCGCTATGGAGTTTTAAAATTAATGGGACAAAAAAAGATCAATGATATTTATCTATGTGGTAAGCAGTTGATTGAAGATACAAAACTTCCAAATAAAACACAATTATCAAGAAATTTAAATGCGATCAATGCATTTACAGAAAAGCATTCTGATGTGGATACTTCATTTATGTTGATTCCTAATGCAGTATATGTACAAAATAAGCGATTGCCTTATTTTTCAGATGAGAATGATCAAGGAAAAATTATGGATTCAATCTATAATACTTTAGATAGTTCTGTTTATTCGTTTGATGCAAGAAAAACTTTAAAAAAGCACAGTGAAGAATATTTGTACTATAAGAGTGACCATCATTGGACAAGCTTAGGTGCTTTCTATACATATCAAGCTTGGCAAAAACAACAAGGAAATGATGATGTTTCATTAAAAGATTATGATCAATATGTCGTTTCGAATAATTTCCGTGGTACTTTAGCAAATGGTAGTGGCAGTTTTGGAATTAAGGATGATATTACTATTTTTGTAAATAAGAATTTAAGCGATTATTATGTTCAAGAACCTAAACAAAAAAATAAAGGATCGATTTATGATTCAAGTTTCTTAAAGACAAAGGATCAATATAGTGTATTTTTAGGCGGAAATAAAGATATTCAAAGAATTGAGTTAAATAATAATTCAAAACGTCATTTATTATTGTTTAAAGATTCTTATGCGAATAGCTTTGTTCAATTTATCATGAATGATTATTGTAGTATTACGATTGTGGATCCAAGATATTATCGTGATGATATTGAAAAGGTGATGCAGGAAGATTTAATTACGGATGTAATGTATTTATATAACACAAATACGTTTGTAGAAGATACATCTTTAGCGGATGTGTTGGGAGAATAGCAATGAAAAAAATAAGGAAAAAACATTTTAGCATATTAATTCTTGGGGTGATTATCGTATGTGTGTTTGTGTCTTTTTTTCAAAACAGTCCTAAAAAAGGGGTTGAATATATTGAGGCACAAGAACATAGAAATTTAAAAAAAGTCACACAAAAAATTGCGAAAAGTAAGGAGAAAGAAAGAGAAAAAGCTATTTTAGAAGGAAAACTAGATCCATTTTCTTTATTAGGTGATTTTGTGTTTTATGGAGATTCAAGGGTGCTTCATTATTGTTCTTATGGCTTTTTAGAGTCTTCACGCGTTTTTGCGGATAATGGAGAAACCTTCGCAAATACATCTAAATATAATGATCGATTGAAAGAATTGAATCCAAAACGTGTACTAATGGCATATGGAGTAAATGATATTTACTATAAGGTTGGAGACGATGAAGAGGGTGGTTATCCACAAGTTGTGCGTAATGCCTTGGAAGAAATACATGAAATAGTGCCAAAGGCTACAATTTATGTGTGTGGAATGATTCCTATTAGTCCATATGGATTACAACGTTTAAAAATGGTTGAAAATTCAGGTGAATTTAATTCTGTATTAAAGGAAATTGTCGATGAATATGATTTTGTTGAATATATTGATGATGAAACATTAAGCGTAGGTGGATTAGCAGATATATATGCAGATGATGGCTATCACTTTAAAAGCGATTTCTATCCAACATGGACTCAATATTTAGTATCTTGTATGGACAACTAAGAATGCGTATGTGTTCTTAGTTTTTTCTTTTTCTTACACCATTGTTAGAAAGAATTTTTGTGTTTTGCAGTATAATAAAGTGGGTGAGACTATGTATAAAATAATGATTATTGAAGATGATGAACTCATCTCAAAAAAATTAGAATCGTTTCTTAAATCTTGGAACTATGATGTTAATCGAGTTGTTGATTTTTATAATGTTTTGGATGTATTTCAATCCTTTAATCCAGACTTAGTGTTAATGGATATAACACTGCCTTATTTAAATGGATATTTATGGACGGAAAAGATTCGTGAAGAATCAAAGGTACCTATTATCTTTATTTCAAGTGCTACCGACAATATGAGTATTGTGATGGCAATCTCTAAGGGTGCAGATGATTTTGTGTGTAAACCATTTGATTTAAATGTTCTTGCCGCTAAAATTACGGCAATATTAAGACGTAGCTATGACTTTGTATCCAATCATAATATTCTTGAATATCAAGGTGTACGCTTTAATTTAGATGATAATACAGTAAGTTTTCAATCTTCTCAAATGGAACTGAGCAAGAATGAGGCGAAGATACTTCGACTGCTTATGGAAAAGAAGGGGATGATTGTATCTCGAGATAGTTTAATGGAATATTTGTGGAAGACAGATTTTTATGTGGACGAAAATGCACTAAGTGTGAATGAGAATCGCTTGCGTAAAAAGTTAGAGAGTATTGGCATTGTGGATTTTATTCAAACTAAAAAAGGATTGGGATATAAAATATGAAGTTGTTTATCCATTATTTAAAAGATCGATTGTTCTTTATTATTATCTATGTAGTCAGTGTATTTGTTTGTTTATGCGTATTTAAATTATATAATCTAGAACTAGAAGCTTTTACATATGCTTTTATGATTTTATGTGTCTTATTGGTGGTTTGTTTCTGTGTGGATTACTACAAATATTATAAGAAACACCAAACACTAGTAACGCTTCAATCCAATAGTAATGTTTCTTTGTCTTGTGATCTTCAAGATTCTTCATTGATGGGAGAAGACTATCATGAAATTTTAATGGCTATGAAAGAATATCATGATGAATATGTTATTTCTTCGGAAAATAAAATGCATGATCTAGAAGATTATTTTACGATGTGGGTACATCAGGCTAAACTTCCTATTGCCGCTATGAAATTGTTACTTGAAGACGAGAAATTGAGTCGTAGTGAAATTAAGCTGCAACTCTTACGTATGGATCAATATACAGATATGGTTTTAGCCTATTTACGCTTAAATAGTACGCACACAGATTTCTTATTTAAAGAATTAGAATTAGACGATTTGATTCGACAATCGATTCGTCGTTTTTCTACAGAATTTATTCGAAAACACATTCAATTACATTTTAAAGAAACTGGAGATGTGATTTTAAGTGATGAAAAGTGGCTTGTGTTTGTGTTGGAGCAAATCCTTTCAAATAGTCTTAAATATACAAAAGAAAATGGTTTGATATCTATATATATGAAGTCTAAACATGTTTTAGTTATTGAAGATAATGGGATAGGAATTAGTGCAAGTGATTTAAATCGTGTGTTTGAAAAAGGATATACAGGTATGAATGGGCGTAGTGATAAAACGGCCAGTGGTCTAGGTCTATATTTATGTAAGAATATTTTGAATATGTTAAATCATAAAATAACAATTGAATCTAGTGTAGGTAAGGGTACTCGTGTATTACTAGATCTTACGCATTTTGAAGGAAGAATCGAGTAACCTTACAATCTTGTAAGAATAGTGTTAGCTGAATCGATGGCTGCATTTTTGAATTCTTTGTAGAATTTTGGTGTACATGGAGGTAATGAATATGGCATTATTAGAAGTAAAAAATTTGAAAAAAGTATATACAACAAGATTTACACAGAATCAAGTACAGGCATTGACCAACGTTAATTTTAGTGTGAATACAGGCGAATATGTCGCTATTATGGGGGAGTCTGGTTCTGGTAAGACAACACTGTTAAATATCTTGGCCGCTTTAGATAAACCAACAAGTGGACAAGTCTTATTACATGGTAAAGATATTACGCATATTTCAGAAAAGGAAATTGCGAACTTTCGAAGAGAACACTTAGGTTTTGTATTTCAAGACTTTAATTTATTAGATAATTTTAATAATCGCGATAATATTTTCTTGCCTTTGGTTTTAAGTAAGAAAAAATATCCAGAAATGAAAGAAAGATTGACTCCAATCGCCAAACAATTAGGGATTGAAGATATTTTGGATAAGTTTCCATATGAAATCAGTGGTGGTCAAAAACAGCGTGTGGCTGTTGCTCGTGCCATCATCACAAATCCAGATCTAATTTTGGCGGATGAGCCAACAGGGGCTTTGGATTCAAAGAGTACAGAGGAACTTTTACATTTGTTTGGAACCATCAATGAAAATCAACAGACGATCGTAATGGTAACCCATTCGACAAAGGCTGCCAGTCATGCTTCTCGCGTTCTATTTATTAAGGATGGAAAGATCTTCCATGAAATTTATAAGGGTAACAAGAATTTAGATCAGATGTACCAATGTATTAGTGATACGTTGACATTACTAGCTACAGGTGGTGTTCATCATGAGTAGAGCTTTCTATTTAAATTTAGCAGTAGATAACTTGAAAAAGAATGCGCGTACCATTATTCCTTATATACTAACGAGTGTCTTAACGACAATGATGTTGTATATGGTCGTTTCTTTGGCAACTAATCCGCATTTAGATGAAATTGTAGGAGGAACATCTATAAAGCAGTTATTAGGTTTTGGCATTGTGATTATTGAAATCTTTGCGTTTATCTTCTTGTTCTATACACATAGTTTCTTGATTAAAAGAAGACAAAAAGAGTTTGCGTTATTTTCTATATTAGGAATGGAAAAGAAACACTTAGCTCGCGTCTTGTTTTATGAGACATTAATAACTCTACTTGTTTCATTAATTTTAGGGATTGGATTAGGTGTTTTATTGGATAAAGCGATGTTTTTAATCATCGCAAAAATGATTGGTGCAGATATTGTACTCGGCTTCTACTTTTCTTTTTTTGGCATGAGACAATGCGTTCTTGTGATTGGATTGATTTATGTATTGATCTATTTCTATTCTATGATTCGTATTCATATTTCAAGTCCAATTGAATTGCTTCATTCCGATCATATGGGGGAAAAAGAGCCTAAGGCCAAATGGGTTCTTTCTATTATAGGTATTCTTTGTCTAGGCATTGGATACTATTTATCAATTACGACTAAAAATCCTTTAAGCGCACTCTACGTCTTTTTTGTGGCTGTAGTACTTGTCATTATTGGAACCTATTTATTATTTACATCGATTTCGATCACTTTCTTAAAATTAATGAAGAAAAACAGGAATTATTATTATAAGACGAATCACTTTATTAGTATTTCTGGCATGATGTATCGTATGAAACAAAATGCCGTAGGACTAGCCAATATTTGTATTCTTTCAACAATGGTTTTAGTGATGTTGTCTACAACACTCAGTATGTGGTCAGGTATTGATGAAATTGTGGATTCGCAATACCCTAGAAGTGTAATGGGAAATGGATATGGGGAAGCTGCCAATATTGATTTTGATGAAATGAATGAAGAATTGATTCGTATGGGCATTGTTCCAAAGAATCTTCTTGCGTATAAAGAATTGAGCTATGCTGGATATTTAAAGAATGGAACTTTGATTACAGATTACCAGAATGAGGGGATGAATGCCGTAAATGAGATTCAAGAATTTTATTGCCTTCCACTAAAGGATATTCAGGATTATGAAAATATTAAGGGGTCTTTAAAGCCAAATGAAATCTATGTGTATTCCAACGTAGAGACAATCAAAGAAAAGACTTTATCTTTATTTGGAAAAGAATATGTTGTGAAGAAACAATTGGATCATTTGAAGATGGATGAGAGCAATCCCAATGTGACAGAACATTATTATATTATTGTGGATTCAGAAAAGACTTTAGAGAGGATGCAAGAAGATCAGACAAATGTGTATGGCGATAACGCGAGTACAATATTTGCGAGTTATTCATTTGATTGTGATGCGAATGAGCGTGAAGTTATTAAAAAGTTAGGCCAGAATGAGAATATAAATGATTTTATTTGGATGAATAAATCGGATCAGAAACAACGCTTGATTGAATTATATGCAGGCATCTTATTTATTGGAATCTTCTTAAGCTTTTTATTTATCATGGCAACCATTCTAATTATGTACTACAAACAAATTACAGAAGGCTATGAAGATAAGGATCGTTTTGAGATTATGCAAAAAGTAGGACTTGAACAAAGTGATGTAAAGAAGGCTATTCACTCGCAAGTGTTAACGGTATTCTTTATGCCTTTACTTGTGGCGGGTATTCATATAAGTTTTGCGTATCCAATGATTGAAAAGCTACTTCATTTATTATTTGTGAGTGATTCATGGCTTTATATTCGTACGACAATATTCTGTTTTGTGGCCTTTGCGCTAGTCTACATTGTGATTTATGTATTAACTTCAAAAATCTATTATGGAATCGTAAAGAGAAATGTTTAATTGGATATTAGGGTTTCTTTTGATTGGGTTATGTATCTATATTTATTATGTAAATCATCATGGAATTTAGTACTCAGATAGAGTACTATTTTTTTAGGTGATATATATGTTTATAAATGGATTTGACATCTTGCGGGATGAAATTGATGATTATGTGGCCGATATTAAAAGTATTCGAAGTATAGATCAATTCATGTTTAATAAGCCGGTTACTTTCTTTTGTGGAGAAAATGGAAGTGGTAAATCCACCTTGTTGGAGGCTCTTGCGATTAAAAATGGATTAAATCCAGAAGGTGGAACAAGAAACTATGATTTTTCTACGTATGATTCGTATTCTAACTTACATAAACATATGCGTTTATGGCGTTCTAGAAAACCGGATTGGATGTATTTTTTGCGTGCAGAAAGCTTCTATAATGTTGCGACAAAGGAAATGGAATATAGTGGTGTTTTTTCTGAAAGATATCATGATCAATCGCATGGTCAAAGTTTCTTTTCTGTATTGATGAAACAAACAAATAAAAATGGATTATACTTTCTAGATGAACCGGAAGCAGCTTTATCTTGTCAGAATCAATTGGCCTTACTCTATTTGATTGAGGAATGTGTGAAACAGAATTGTCAGTTTATCATTGCGACACATTCACCTATATTATTGGGCTTTCCCAATGCTCAAATCTTATCGTTTGATGATGGTAAGGTAGAAGAAGTGGATTATAAATCAACTTCTAGCTATCAAACGATGAAATTGTTTTTGGATCGGTATGATTATTTTGTGAAAGACATTCAAGAGAATAATGAAGGAGGGATATTGTGATTAAATTAATTGCGATTGGAAAGAATAAAGATAAGGCATTACAGTCTTTGGAAAAAGAATATATGAAGCGATTGTCGGCTTTTTGTAAGTTTAGTGAAATCGAAGTCAAGGATGAAGCAAATGAGCATGTTTCTAGAGAAGCCGAGGTTTTATTGGTGAAAGAAAAAGAGGGGAATCGTGTTCTAGAAAAATTATCGGACCAAGATTTTGTGGTATTACTTGATCTTCATGGAAAGATGATTGATTCCGAAACATTTGCGAAAAATTTGGATATGTGGCAAATGAAGCATTCAAATATTGTTTTTGTGATTGCAGGAAGTCTAGGGCCAAGTGAAAAATTAGTTTCTAGAGCGAATTATCGTTGGAAATTATCGGATCTAACTTTTACACATTTAATGACGCGTGTCTTGATGTTGGAACAGATTTATCGTGGTTTTATGATCAATAATGGTCGTAATTACCACAAGTAAGTGATGTAAGCGCTTTTTGTGAAAGATTTTACTTGTGAAAAACTAGTCAATCAATTTATGTAGTGATATAATGGATGTGCAAAAAAATGACAGTAGGAGGAATATACATGACAAAGAGAACTGTTAAAGACCTTGATGTTGCTGGAAAAAAGGTCATCGTACGTTGTGATTTTAACGTGCCAAGAAAAGATGGTGTTATCACAGATGATAACCGTATCGTAATGGCTTTACCTACAATTAAATATTTAGTAGAAAACAAAGCTAAAGTTATTTTGATGTCTCACTTAGGAAAAGTTAAGACTGAAGAAGACAAAGCTAAAAACAACTTGGAATGCGTAGCTGTACGTTTACAAGAATTGTTACCAGATGTAAAAGTAACTTTCTGCCCAGTAACTCGTGGTGAAGAGTTAGAAAACGCTGTAAATGCATTAGCTGATGGAGAAATCGTATTAATGCAAAATACTCGTTACGAAAAAGGCGAAAGCAAAAACGATCCTGAATTAGGTGCATATTGGGCTAGCTTAGGTGAAGTATTCGTTGAAGATGCATTCGGATCTGTTCACCGTGCTCACGCTTCTACTGTAGGTATCCCTACAAATATTAAAGAAAATGGATTAGGATTCTTAGTTGAAAAAGAAGTTACAATGTTAGGAAAAGCTGTTGATGAACCAGCTCACCCATTCGTAGCTATCATTGGTGGATCTAAAGTATCTAGTAAGATCGATGTTGTTGACAACTTATTGAAAAAAGCTGACAAAGTTATCATCGGTGGTGGAATGGCATATACATTCTCTAAAGCTGTTGGTGGTTCAATCGGTACTTCATTAGTTGAAGATGACAAATTGGATTTAGCTAAAGAATATTTAGAAAAAGCTGGAGACAAATTAGTTCTTCCTGTAGATAACGTAATCGCTGATGCATTCAGTGAAGATGCTAACACTTCTGTTGCAGATGCTGGACAAATTCCTGATGGATGGATGGGATTAGATATTGGTCCTAAATCTGTTGAATTGTTCAGAAATACTTTAGCTGGTGCTAAAACTGTAGTATGGAATGGACCTATGGGTGTATTCGAAATGCCTAAATTCGCTAAAGGTACTGAAGAAGTATGTAAAGCAATCTCTGAATTACCAGATGCTATTACAGTAATCGGTGGTGGAGATTCTGCTGCTGCTGCAAAACAATTAGGATATGCAGACAAATTCTCTCACGTTTCAACTGGTGGTGGAGCTAGTTTGGAATACATGGAAGGTAAAACATTACCTGGTATCGCTATTATCAGCGAAAAGTAATAAGGAGATGTACTTAAAATGAGAAAACCTATTATCGTTGGAAACTGGAAAATGAATAAAAACAACGCTGAAACAAAAGCTTTCTTCGAAGCTGTTGACGGTGTTGCTGCTAGCGAAAATGCTACTTATGGAATTGGATGTCCATTTACTGATTTAAGAACTGCATTGGATCACGCTAAAAACTTAGTTGTAGCTGCTGAAAACTGCCACTTTGAAGATAGTGGAGCTTTCACAGGTGAAGTTAGTGTTCCTATGTTAGAAGAAATGGGTGTTAAATACTGCATTATCGGTCACTCAGAACGTCGTGAAATGTTTGGTGATACTGATGAAACAGTAAACAAAAAAGCAAAACGTTTAATCAAAGCTGGAATCACTCCAATCTTATGTGTTGGTGAAACAGAAGCTGATTACGATGCTGGAAACTCAGAAAAAGTAATTCGTGAAGAATTAGCTGGTTCATTAGCTGACTTATGTCCAAAATGTGTTGGTGAAATGGTAATTGCCTACGAACCAATCTGGGCTATTGGAACTGGAAAATCTGCTTCAGTTGAAATTGCTGAAAACTGCTGTAAGATTGTACGTGACCAAGTTAAGGTTATGTATGGTGAAGAAGCTGCTGAAAAAGTACGTATCCAATATGGTGGAAGTGTTAAACCTAACAATATCGTTGAATATATGGCTCAACCAGATATCGATGGTGCATTAATTGGTGGTGCTAGTTTAAAAGAAGATAGCTTCACAGAAATCATTGAAAAAACAAAATAATTAATGATGATTTAGGCCTCGAAAGAGGCCTTTAATTTTAGTGGCTTCTAACCAAAAATAAAATAAAGGGTTGTTTGTGAGGCGGTTTCATGGTAAAATACTCATGAACTATTTTAAATAGGGGGTAGAATAAAATGAACTTTGTAGAAAATAATGGTAAAAAAGTCGCAGCAATTCTTTGCGTGGCATCTGCTTTCCCTGTTGTAGCAACAGTAGTTGCAGCCAAGGAAGAACCAGGATGGCATGGCGATCGTTACGTAAATGAAGATAAAACTGTAGCTAAAGGATGGCAAGAAATCGAAGGAAAATCTTACTACTTCTCAGAAGATGGTACAGTAAATTCTTCTAAAACTGAAAATGCTACTACAGCTAGTGTTTCTAGTAACATTACAGGGGAGGTTAAAGAAACAGTGGCTACAGCAAGTCAAGAAGCTGTGAAACAAGAAACAGAAGAAAAAGCAGCTGTTGAAGAAGCGCCTGTTGAAACTCCAGAAGTTACACCTGAAGAAACAACAGACACAACTGATACTACTGAAACTCCAGAAGCTCCTGCAGCTCCAGTAGAAACACCAAGTGTAGACACAAACACAACAGTTACTCCAGATACTTCAACTGATCAAGTAACTCCAGAAGCTCCAGCAGCTCCAGCAGCTCCAGTAGAAACACCAAGTGTAGACACAAACACAACGGTTACTCCAGACACTTCAACTGATCAAGTAACTCCAGAAGCTCCTGTAGCTCCTGTTACACCAGAAGCTCCTGCAGTTCCTGAAACTCCAGCTACACCAGAAGCACCAGCTGATTCAACATTAGGTGATAGAATTTCAGCTGCAGCTCAAGAATTAGTAGGTGTTACAGATGGATTATGGTGTACACAAGTTGTTCAACAAGCTTTAGCTAATGCAGGTGTAAGTGATGCATATCAATTATGGCCAGATCAATATGCTGGTGTATACGGATATTATACTGATTCTCCTCAAGCAGGTGACTTATTGTATTACAACAATGGTGGACGTGGAATTGATCACATTGCGATTTATATCGGTAATGGAATGGCAGTACATGGAAACTATAATGGTAAGACTGTAATTGCTAGTGCATATGTACCTGGAGCAGCTAACCCACAATTCATTCGTGTTGTTAGATAATTTGATTTTATAAGCTTGGCTTTGACCAAGCTTTTTTTTTAATGTTTTGTATTGTATAATATGAGGTAGTTTTGGAGGCTAAATCTTATGAATGAAGCATATAAAAATATAATCGATAGAAGAAGTGTTAGAAATTTTAATGATATAAAAGTAAGTCATGATGTAATTGAAAAAATCGTGTATGCTGGTCAGTGTGCACCAAGTGGAATGAATCGTCAAATTTTTGCCTTTGTGGTTGTAGAAAATGAAGAGTTGATTGAAAAATTGTCAAAAATGAATGCTGAAGTAATGAATTCAACATCAGATCCTTTCTATGGTGCTAAAAGCATGATTATTGTTTTTGCCGATTCTAATGCACCAACCTATTTATATGATGGCGCTTTAGCTATGGGCAATCTAATGAATGCGGCGAATGCACTTGGTGTAGATTCATGTTGGATTCATCGTGCTAAAGAGGTATTTGAAACTGAATTTGGTAAAAAATTAAAGAGGAAGTGGCAAATTCCCGAATCATATGAAGGGATTGGACATTGCATATTAGGATATCGTGCGCAAGAGCTACCAGAACGTGCTCAAAGAACTTCTAAGGTGATTTATGCATAGTATACGTATTGGACAAGCTGTAGATATTCATCAGCTTGTAGAGAACAGAAAACTAATTCTGGGCGGTGTTGAAATAGAGCATTCAAAAGGTTTATTAGGACATTCAGATGCAGATGTTTTAACTCATGCGATTGGTGAAAGTATTTTAGGAGCACTTTCTTTAGGAGATCTAGGAAAACACTTTCCGGATACGGATCCAAAATTTAAAGGAGCCAATAGTTTGGTATTATTAGGTCATATTTATGACATGATGGATGATATGGGATATCAAATTGGTAATGTGGATGCGACCATTTTAGCTGAAAGACCTAAAATGGCACCTCATATCATTCAAATGCGAACAAATATCGCACATGTTTTACATTGTGATATAGAAGATGTCTCTATTAAGGCAACTCGTGGAGAAAAACTAGGCTTTGTAGGGAATGAAGAGGGTATTGTTAGTTTAAGTGTTTGTATATTGGAGAGAAAAGCATGAGAGTTGTAATTCAAAGAGCAAAAAACGCAAAATGTACAGTAGAGGGTCAAATTACAGGTCAAATTGATCATGGATATTGTATTTTAGTTGGTTTTAATAATGAGGATACAGATGAAATTATTGATAAAATGATTCATAAAATTTTATTTTTACGTATTTTTGAAGACGAAAATGGCAAGATGAATAAATCAATACAGGATGTCGTTGGAAGCATTCTATCTATTTCACAATTTACTTTATATGCGGATTGCAAAAAAGGAAATCGTCCAAGTTTTACAAATGCTGGTAAGCCAGATTTGGCTACGGCATTATATGATCAATTTAATCTAAAACTTCAAGAGCAAGGCATGCATGTTGAAACAGGTATCTTTGGAGCAGATATGAAGATTGAATTGTTGAACGATGGTCCTGTAACGATTGTGTTAGATTCAAAGGAGTTGTTTTAATGGAAATTATTTATGGAAATATAATTGCGGATAACATCAAGTCTTCAATGAAACAAAAAATTGATGATATTCGTGCCCAAGGAAAAAGACTACCATTATTAAGTGTAGTTCTTGTTGGTAATAATGCGGCAAGTAATTCTTATGTTCGGGGTAAAGAAAAGGCATGTGCCTCAATTGGTATGCTTCAACAAACGATTCGTTTAGATGAAAATGTATCGCAAAAAGAATTAAGTGATGTAATTGTAAATTTAAATCTAGATCCTGAAGTTGATGGTATTTTAGTACAAATGCCACTTCCTGAACATTTAGATGAAACAGCTGTATTAGAACTGATTGATCCACAAAAAGATGTGGATGGCTTACACCCTATGAATGCAGGGTGTTTATTAACAAATCGACCTGGATTTATTCCTTGTACACCACAAGGTGTCATGGCAATGTTAGATTCAATTGGCTATAAAGATTTATCTGGAAAGCGTGCGGTTGTTTGTGGGAGAAGTAATTTAGTGGGTAAACCAGTTGCGTTACTCCTTCAAAATCGCAATGCGACCGTCACGGTTGTACACTCAAAAACACCGGATATCGAAACAATTGCTTCACAAGCAGATATTTTGATTGTTGCGATGGGTGTTAGTCAAATGGTCAATGAAAATTGGGTAAAAGAAGGTGCCGTTGTAATCGATGTAGGAATTAATCGTGTAAATGGAAAACTTGTTGGTGACTGCGACTTTGAATCTGTGTCAAAAAAGGCTAGTTATGTAAGTCCAGTGCCAAAAGGTGTTGGTCCAATGACGGTTTGTATGTTATTATCGAATACGTTAGATGCATATAAAATGCATATACAAGGAGAATAATTATGGATTATGGATTAAATGATATTGTAGAAATGAAAAAAGAGCATCCTTGTCATAAGTCCAAAGAATGGAAAATTATTCGTATGGGTGCTGATATTCGAATTAAATGTTTAGGTTGTGGTGCCAGTGTTTTGATGCCTAGACAAAAATTTGAAAAAAAATTAAAAAAAGTAATTCGACATGAAGAAGAATAGAGAGGATGTATAAATTTATGCCATTAACTGCAGGAATCGTTGGTCTTCCAAACGTTGGAAAGTCAACGTTATTTAACGCTATTACTAAATCTCAGGTAGAAGCTGCAAACTATCCATTTGCGACAATTCAACCTAACGTAGGAGTTGTAGAAGTACCAGACTATCGTATTGATCGTTTAGTTGAAATCTTCAATCCAAAAAAGACAATCTATACTACATTTGAATTTACAGATATTGCTGGATTGGTTAAAGGTGCTAGTCAAGGTGAAGGTTTAGGAAACCAATTTTTATCAAACATTCGTTTAACAGATGCGATTTGTCACGTGGTTCGTTGTTTTGATAACCCTGATATTACACATGTTGAAAATAGTGTAGATCCAATTCGTGATATTGAAATCATTAACTTAGAGCTTACTTTAGCAGATTTGCAAACTATTGAAAATCGTAGAAGTAAGATTGAACGTAAAGCTAAGACAAACAAAGACAAGGAATCTTTAGATGAATTGGCTTTATTAGATCGTCTTCAACCTGTTTTAGAAGAAGGAAAACCAGCTCGTTCTCTAGAATTGAATGAAGAAGAACAAATTTTGATGAAGGGCTATAACTTATTAACCGCAAAGCCAATGATCTATGTTGCTAACTTAGATGATGAAGGTATTATGGATCCAGATTCATGTGCTTACTATAATCAAGTAAAAGAATATGCGCAAAGCCAAAATAATCAGGTTGTTGCCTTATGTGCGCAGATGGAAGAAGAATTGTCTGGCTTGGATAAAGAAGAAAAAGATGCATTCTTAGAAGAATTAGGTGTAAAAACATCAGGATTGGATCAATTGATTCAAAAGGCATATTCAGTATTGGATTTATGCACATTCTTGACTGCTGGAGAAGATGAGTGTCGTGCATGGACATTTAAAAAGGGCATGAAAGCACCTGATTGTGCCGGTATTATTCATACAGACTTTAAGAAAGGCTTTATTCGTGCAGAAGTATATCGTTTTGACGATATTGATGAATTAGGTAGTGAATTAGCTATTAAAGAAGCAGGGCGCTTGCGCTTAGAAGGAAAAGATTATGTCGTTCAAGATGGCGATGTAATGCATTTTAGATTTAATGTTTAATTTTCAAAATATAATTTATTTGGTTATTGCCGTAGTATTATCTATGTCCATTCATGAAATGGCACATGGTTTGGTTTCTTATTGGATGGGAGATCCTATAGCTAAAATCGAAGGAAGATTGAGCTTAAATCCATTTAAGCATGTAGACTGGGTTGGTCTAGTTTGTTTGTTGATATGTGGATTTGGATGGGCAAAACCAGTACCAATCGATTCGAGATATTATAAAGACGCAAAAACAGGAATTATATGGACAAGCTTTGCGGGTCCAGTTGCAAATTTTCTTTTAAGCTTTATTTGTGTGTTTCTGTTTTATGCATTATATAAATTTGCTCCTTATTTTATGATGTCAAAGGTAGGTTATTTTGTATCAAATGCATTAACTTATACAGGACTTATTTCAACAGGTTTTGGAATATTTAATTTAATTCCAGTACCTCCATTAGATGGTTCTAAGGTGTTATTTTCATTTTTGCCTGATGATAAATATTATAAGTTTATCAATGGAGCACCATGGATGAATTTATTGTTTATCTTTATGATTTTTACAGGTATCTTAGATTATCCATTAGGCATGTTACGCTCGAATATGATTCAATTTTTTGAGATGATTGCAAAGATGATTTTAGGTTTCTAAAGTCATCTTTTTTTAAACGCTTTCAGAAAAAAATACCATTTAACTAAAAATTAACACAAATTTAATATTGTTTTGACATTATTTTTATTGCATAATAAAGGCGTCGCGATATGCGTAAAAATTGAAAATAAAATAATTCATTTTATAAAAGGAGTTCGAGATGGAAATAGTTACAATGGTCTTATCCCTATTAGGTGGCATTGCGTTATTTTTGTTCGGTATGTCTTTAATGGGCGATGGACTAAAAAGCGTAGCCGGTAATAAATTAGAAGCATTCTTGTACAAAATGACAAACACAAGTTTAAAAGGTGTTGCCCTAGGTGCAGGTGTTACTTCCGTTATTCAATCTAGTAGTGCTACGACAGTAATGGTCATTGGTTTTGTTAACTCAGGTATGATGAAACTAAGACAAGCAATCGGTATTATTATGGGTGCTAATATTGGTACAAGTATTACTGGTTGGATATTGTGTTTATCTTATGTTGGTGGATCTAGTGGTATCGCAAGCTTATTTTCGACAGCTACGATTACAACGTTGTTTGCGTTTATTGGTATTTGTTTAAAAACATTTGGAAAACGTACAACACATAAAAATGTTGGTAATATCATGCTTGGATTTGCGATTTTAATGACGGGTATGCAACAAATGAGTGGAGCTGTTTCACCTTTAAGAACAAATGAAACATTCATTAGTATGCTTACAATGTTCTCAAATCCAGTCATGGGTATTCTTGTTGGTATTTTGTTTACAGCGGTTCTACAAAGTGCAAGTGCTGCGATCGGTATTTTGCAGGCACTATCTATGACAGGCTCATTGACATTTGCGGCAGCATTCCCAATTAACTTGGGTATTGGTATTGGTGCTGCATGTCCAGTGTTGATTTCTGCTTTAAGTGCAAACAAGAATGGTAAACGTACCGCATTAGAATATTTGATCAATGACTTATTTGGTATGATTATTTGGTCTATCTTATTCTATGGTTCAAATCTATTTATGCACTATGATTTTGTGAATAAAGTTATGTCTCCAATAAATATTGCATTAATGAATACAGCGATTCGTTGTGGAAATGTATTAGTTTTATTCTGGTTCATTCCTCAAATTGAAAAATTATTGATGCGTATTGTCAAAGACAGTCCAGAAGATCTAGCAGAACAGGCTGACTTTGATTTATTAGAAGAACGTTTGATTCCTTATCCTGCCTTAGCTATTGCTCAATGTCATCGTGTTATGAATGGTATGGCTAAAAAGGTTCGTAATAATGTGAATCGTTCAATGAACTTGATCAATGAATTTAGACCTGAAAAATATGAGAAGGTACATCGTAAAGAAACATTGATTGATAAATATGAAGCGCGTTTAGGTTCTTATTTGATGCAACTTACAAAACAAGCATTAAATACTGAACAAACAAGACAAGTCTCATTATATCTTCATACTATTAGTGACTTTGAAAGAATCGGTGATCACGCGGCAGATATTGCCGAGATGTCAAAGAGTATCAATGAAAATCATATGGAAATGTCAGAAGCTGCCATGAATGAGTTAAACCTTGTCATGGAAGCAGTTCGTGAATCGATGAATATGACATACCATGCATATCTAGAAGATGATTTCGATTTGGCTCGACGTGTATCTCCACTTGGAATTGTCATTCGTGGACTATGTGATGAAATGAAATTACGTCACGTTGAACGTTTATCTCAAGGAAACTGTGGACTTGAAGAAGGTACAGTATTCAATGATTTATTGAATAGTTTAAACCGTATTGCCACACACTGTGCAAGTAGTATGGTGGCCTTGGTCAAGATTCGTGAAAAAGATACAGATATCCACATTCACGATTCAAAAGTATATGCGATTGAGGGTGATGATTATAAAACGACGTTGGCTGAATATCGCGAAAAATATGATCTTGGACAAAGAGAAGGTCGTATTGTAAGTATGGAAGACGATCAAGTTGAATAGAAATTAAAAAAGGGCCTGAGAAATCAGGCCTTTGATGTATTAATTTGAATGTCACATTTGTCTTGGATTGAAAAAGTATTAAAATAGGCTTCTTCTAAAGGAATCCAGCGTTGAATGAAATTATTCAACATCTTTGGATTTCTTTTTCTTAGTCTTTCTATTTGTTCATCTTTATTGACTGTTAAGAAAACGGAAAAATCATAATATTTTTGAAGACTAGAATGCATAGAATAAGAGCCTTCTATAATATTGAATGTTTTATATGGAATCAAGATAGTATGCTCTATAGACATAGTTGAACAATTAAATTTACACAACTTCACATCTTCATGTTTTGATAATGGAATCAATATCTCTTGTTCAAAACGCTCATGATCCACGTTTTCTCCTGGACTTGTAAGTCTTTCTGTTGTCCTTTGATGGGGTTGCAAGAAAAAGTCGTCCATTTTAAATACGTTGCAGTCATATACTAGTTTTAAAAGATTTGAAAGTGTTGTCTTACCCGAAGCACAACGTCCATCAATTGAAATCATAGAAGGGTGGTTGTTGTCTATATATTTGAATAGTTCTAAAAATGGAACATATTTTTTGTGAATCAGACGATATGCAGGATGATACAATTGATTGAATGTATCGGAATGATGAATGGCCGGATAATTATCTTCTTTCCATTTAGAAAGAATGCATTTTGATTCTTCTACTGAAAAGGGAAGTTCGTTATTTGAAATTAAATCCATAAGAGATTGATTTTTTTCTTCGAGTTGTTTTATTCCATTTTTTTCTTGTTGACTCGATAATATAAATAAAGTGCTCAACGTGTCTACACTTAAACCATAATTTAAATGGATACGAACATAGTCTCCGTCTAATTCTTCTATAGAATTAAAAGAATCTTTATTGTCTTGTAGTTCATGTTCAATATTTGATTTGACTTTAGAAAAATCAGAAACAAGGTGTTCACAACCAAAACAACTTTGATACAAGAATTTCATAAGGTCTTGTAGTTCTAATTTAGGATAGATTTTAAATTGATTGAGGATATATTCTTTGGTGTTCATAGAAATTATTTTATCATATTCTTCTCTTTTTTATTATAGATAAAAACTATAACTGGCGTATATTATTAAATATTATCAATAATCATTTAGAAATGATAGAATAATGTTATTGGAGGGAATTTACTTATGTTGAATATAAAATATGATATTGTAGGATCTTTTTTAAGACCACAAGAAATTAAAGAGGCTCGTGCTAAATTTAATAATAATGAAATCACATATGAACAATTGCGTGATATTGAAGATGAACAAATCACAAAATTGGTTGCCAAAGAAGTACAGCACGGCTTGAAGTTTGTGACAGATGGAGAATTCCGTCGTCGCTGGTGGCATTTGGATTGGTTAAAAGAATTTGATGGTTTTACCACAAAACACTTAGATAAGTTTATTAATGGAAGAAACAATCATATTGAATTGGGTATGATTGAAGGAAAGATCTTCTATGATCCAAATAAAGCACATAAAGAAATGTACGCATGGGATTTTTTGAAGAATGAGGCTAGTAAATATGGAGTAGAGGCCAAGAAATGTATTTCTGGACCAAATATGATTTTGATTGATCATTTCTTACAATTAGGCATTAAAGATACACCATATTATGGTACGGATATTGAAGCTGTGATTGAAGATATTGGTTTGGCATATCAAGCAGCCATTCGTGATTTTTATAATCATGGATGTCGCTATATTCAAATTGATGATACTTCATGGACATATATGATTGATGATACGTTTGTATCCAAAGTAGAAGGTTTGGGTTATACAAAAGCTCAGGTATTAGATTGGTTTGTACGTGTAAGTATAAAGGCATTAGAAAATCGTCCTGAAGATATGCAGATTGCGACGCATTTCTGTAAAGGAAACTTTAAAGGAAATCCTTTATTCCATGGATTCTATGATACGATTGCAAAATCTGTCGCAAGTATTCCATATGATGGCTATTTTGTAGAATATGATGATGCTCGTAGTGGAACCTTTGATCCATGGGCTATTTTAAAAGGCACAGACCGCACATTTGTGGCTGGATTGATTTCTACAAAACGTCCAGAATTAGAAGAACATGATGTGATTAAAGCTCGTTATGAACAAGCTAAAGCAGTTGTAGGAGATAACATTGCTCTTTCTCCACAATGTGGATTTGCCTCTGTAGAAGAAGGAAACTGTATTGATGAAGAAACACAGTGGAAGAAAATTGATTTATTGGTATCTTGCCAAGACTTCATTTAAGAGAAATCGTTCGATTTCTCTTTTTTTCACAAAAAAAGGAACAATTATTTGTTCCCGTAGTATGAATTTAAGAAAGATTCTTTGAATTCTTTAAATGTACCATCTAAAATAGCTTGTCTAGCCTGTTCTGTAAGACGGATGATGAAGCGAAGATTATGCATGGAAGCTAGTTCAAAATATTTAGCAGATTCAGTACGATCTTGCGATTTCCATAGTCTTCTTAATTCGCCTAATGTGATTTTACTTTGACATGTAGGGCAATCACAATCTTCATCAATTAGCAAATCACTATCTCTATATTTAGATAAATTGATAGGTCCATGCATTGTATATAATCTTCCATGCCTTGCCTCTCTTGTGGGGGCAACACAATCAAATGTATCCGCTCCATTTTCAGTTCCAATTAAAATATCATCTGGATGGGATAAACCTAATAAGTGTCTTGGTTTATTTTCTGGAAGTTCTTCATTGCACCAAGTTAAAATATCGCCTAATGTTTCTTTCAAGAAAGCTCCGCCTAAGCCATAGCCATCAAAATCCATTTGTGCGTATTTTTTACAAGTAGATCTTCTCAAGTCTTCCCAACGACCACCTTGGATAACTCCATACAAAGATTGGTGATAGCCTAAATCATCACAATGTTTCTTATGTTCATCTAGACTTCTTTTTGCCCAACGCTCAGTTCTTGCCAAGGATTCAACATTATATTCATATGTATCCGCTAAAGAAGTTAATTCATCATAAGCCATATGGATATCAGCTCCAATACGACATTGAATCTGCATACTTTCTTCAGGACCAATAAAATCTTCCTGTCCTGTAAATGGATCATGAAAGTGTACTCCATCTTCTGTGACATGAGCCAAACGTTTTTCTTCTTCGGTATTTTTCATGTTGTCTTCACGTTTCATGCTGACAACTTTTCCACAACCTGAACCTAAAGACATGACCTGAAATCCACCAGAATCTGTTAGAGTAGGACCATTCCATTTTGACCATGCAGATAAGCCTCCATTAGCGGCAATCTCAGGGGAAATGTTTCGTAAATGATATCCATTACTTAACATGGCTTGAGCATTGATGCTCTTTAATTCTTCCATAGAAACAAAACGAACTTCCCCATGTGTTCCCACACACATAAATGCCGGCGTTTTAATGTCTCCATGAGGTGTATGTATAATTCCGGCTCTTCCTAAATGGCCAGGAATTCTTTTTTCAATTTCAAAATAAAATTTATTGTCATTTTTATATTCCATAAATGCCTCCAACCCATTTATTCTATCACATATTAGCGTCGGCTTATATAAAAGATTATGCCAAGTATACTGATTATACCTGCAACATATCCGATGGATAGAATATTCATCAAATTAATGGTTTGTCCTCCAATAAAAGATCCTAATCCAATACCTAGATTAAAGATGCCTGAAAAAATCGACATCGCAACAGAACTTGTATTTTCATCAGTTGCTAACATTGTTTCTGATTGACAAGCCACATTAAATGCAGTAGAGCTAGTTCTCCATACAATACACATCAAAGAGAATAGTGAAATTAAGATGAATCTCTTTCTGTTCTTATTGAAATTTGAGGACAATATACTTTTGCCGATTCTGGCAACATCCAATAAAGAAAGTACAAATGTAATTGTTGTATTGGATAAGTTTGCCTCTTGCGATAAGTAGGGTTCAATATAGTTATAGGTAATATATAGTACGCACTAACAAACAATAAATATTTATCTTTCAAAAACAATTTTTATTTTGCCATAAGTTTTATTGAAAACCCCATTTTTTCTTTCTATAATATATATCGGTGATAATTTATGAAGAAAACAATTTGGATAGCAACGAGCAATGCTCATAAGGTTGAAGAATTTCAGACAATGTTGAAGGATTGTGATGTGAAATGTTTAAAGGATTTAGATCATAAAATCAATATTATTGAAGATGGAACAACTTTTGAAGAAAATGCATTGATCAAAGCTCGTACATTATTTAACGAACTACATGAACCTGTCATTAGTGATGATTCAGGTTTAGAAGTGGATGCGATGGATAAAAAGCCTGGTGTTTATTCGGCTCGTTTTTTAGGTGAAGACACGAGCTATGATATTAAGAATCAATATATTATAGATCAAGTGCAAGGAAAGACGCGTACAGCTCGTTATGTATGTGTGATTGCGTATATTGATGAAGAAGGAAAAGAACATGTGTATCGCGGTGAATGTGAAGGTTTGATCCATGATAAATTGGAAGGGGAAAATGGATTTGGATATGATCCTATCTTCTATTATCCTGAATTTAAGACAACACTTGCCAGTGTGAGTGAAGAAAAGAAAAATAGTGTATCTCATAGAGGAATCGCTTTAGAAAAATTTTTGAAAGATTGGAGTAAATAAGTATGTTGCATGTTGTATTGTATGAACCGGAAATTCCACAAAATACAGGAAATATTATTCGAACTTGTATGGCGACAGGTTCTCGTCTACATTTGATTGAACCATTAGGTTTTTCTTTGGATGAAAAACATTTGCGCCGTTCAGGAATGGATTATATTAAAGATGCCGATATTCATATTCATAAAAATTGGGATGCGTTTGTAGCTGAAAATCCAAGTGAACATTATTATTTTATGACACGCTATGGAAAAAAAGCTCCAAGCGAATTTGACTTCACAAAAGAAGAGGGCGATGTTTATTTAGTACTTGGAAAAGAAAGTACAGGTGTAGATAAAAAGATCCTTCAAGCACATTTAGATACTTGTATGCGTCTTCCTATGGTCGCAAACGCAAGAAGCTTGAACTTATCCAATTGTGCTGCCATTATTGTGTATGAAGTGTTACGTCAACTTGATTATCCTGGACTTAGTACACATGAAGAGCTTAAGGGAGAGGATTGGCTTGAAAATCTTAAGGTCGATTGATAAATGTATGGATTCGTTTGAAAAACGAATCTTTCTTTTTATATTTTTTCTTTGTCTATATTGGTTGTGGCAGAATCTATGGCAGCTGATTCTGTTTGGCAAATTATTTTTTGTGTATGATTATGAAAGTTTATTTAACATACAGGCAAAACTTAGTTCGTATGAATCTAGTGTTTTTATTCGTATCATATATTATGTGATTTCAAACCCAACATTGAATTTGTTAAGTTTAATTCGATGTATAAAATTAATAGACATATTGGCTATTGCAGGCATTGTTTTATTGATAAAAAAGTGTCGAATTGTGGTTGTTTTTAATGGAATTAAATATGTTTGGGGCTTGTTTTGGATCATAAAAGCATTACACTCAAAAAGTGTATATTTGGTAATTAATTGCTTAAAATGGCTTTCTTTAGGCCTTTTTATATGTGTTTTAATAAGTGTATGTATATGGTTGTATACGCTTGCAGAACTTATTGTTGATTTTAATAAAACTGTTCACGATTTATAGACATTATTATACATTTCATAAATTATGTGCAATTTTTTATAAAATCACATAATATACCATAATTCATATTCAAACCCTTTAAATAAAGGGCATTAAGAAAAATATTAAGAAATAAATTACTAAAAAGTGCAAACGAATTTTTATCGGAAATTTGCATCAAAAAAAAAAACTTGTTAAACTTCAGGTGTTGTAACGAAGAGGTGATATGATGAATTTTATCGAAAAACATAGTAAAATTTTAGCCGTAAGTCTATGTCTATTAACTTCAGGACCAATTGTTTCGACAATGTATGCTAAAGAAGTTCAACCTGGATGGCATGGTGAAGGCGCAGATCGTTATTATATTTTAGAATCAAATCGTCAGACAGCGACTGGTTTAACAAAAATCGATACTCAACTTTATTATTTCAATAGTAAAGGAGAGATGCAGTTTGGATGGCAAACAGTTTCTGATCAAACTTATTATTTCAAAAAAGATGGAACTGCTGCTACTGGTACTGTTACAATTCAGGGTAGTGAATATAATTTCCAAAAAGAAGGTATCCTACTTCATGGATGGAGTGAAGATGGTAAATCATTCTATGATGAAAAGGGTAAAAAGACTTCAACAAATTGGGTTGAAGACAATGGTGTTAAATATTATTTTGATGAAAATGGAAATTGTGTAACAGGATGGCAAGAAATTGAAGGCCAGGAATATTATTTTGGTTCAGATGGTAAGATGGCTACAGGTCAATTCGATGTAGACGGAACGACATATTTCACAGACTCAGATGGTGTGTTCCGTACAGGATGGCAAGTCATTAACGGTCAGGATTATTATTATGCAAAAAATGGTGAAGTTACAAAGAATCAAATTTTAGATATCGATGGTACTAAATGGGCATTCGATGAAAATGGTAACTTGATTAAAAATGCAGAAAAAGATGGATATAAAATTGATGAAAATGGTGTTGCGACTGAAATAACTCCTGAACAAACTCAGACTCCAACACAAAATACAACTACAAGTACTCCAACACAAAATACTACTACAAGTACTCCAGCTCAAAGTAGTACAACGAATACAAATACTACTCAAGCTCCAGTGCAAAACAATACTGGTAGTTCGACAAACAATAATTATGTACCATCAACTTCAAATGTGAATGCTTCAGCAATTGCTTCTGCAGCATTAGCACAGATTGGGGTTACACAAGATTGTACAATGTTAGTAACCAATTCTTTAAAGGCTGTTGGAATTAATTTCCACGGATGGCCAGAAGATTATTTGAGTTTAGGAACAATTACATCAAATCCAGTTCCAGGCGACATTATTGTATACTCAGGGCATGTTGCAATTTATATTGGAAATGGAATGGCAGTTCATGGTGGATTCTACGGAAGCCAAACAGTAAAATATTCTGCTAATTGTGGTAATACAATACTTGGTTATGTTCATATAGGTTAGAATACAATTCTAGCCTTTTTTTTAACTTTTGTGGTAAAATCAATAATATATTTTCAAGGAGGTCTTGTATGAACTATATTCAAACGCAAAAATTTAGCGATGTTTATGTTTCTTGTAAAACAATGATGCCTTTTAATCGAAACACAATTACTGCATTAAATATTCTTGTGTATATGATGAAGGCGAAAACACAAAAGATGAATTCCAAGCAAAAACTTGCATCAACATTGAATCTAGCTTATGGAACGAAAGTATCCTATGGATTAACTTCTTATGGAGATTTAATTCAGGTAGATGTTCGTTTTCAATTTGTTCGTCCAGACTGGATTGAAGATGATAGTTATGTCAATAAAATCAAAGATATAATGGATCAAGTTCTTTACCATTCTGTGTTGGATGAAGAAAACTTTAAAGAATCAGTATATCTTTTGCAAAATAGATTGTTAGCACAGATGGATGATCCAGCTAATTTGTCGTGCATGTATGCATTTGAAATGGCACATGAAAAACACTCTATTTCAATTCCTGTACAGGGAAGTTTAAAAGATTTAAATAAGCTAACATTGGAAGATGTGAAACAAGTTTATACATTATATATGGATATGGCGAAACACTTCTATATTTGTGGATACATAACACAAGATTTGTATGATTATATTGATTCATTAGATTCTCATTGTGCTTTTATTTCTGAAAGAACATTATTACCTAAAGTAGAGTCTAGTTATAAAATGTATGAAAAAGATATTTCGCAGACATGCATATCGCAAGTGTATTCTACTGGGGTAGATATTTCTAGTCTTGATTATGAGGCAGAATTGATTTTAAATAGTATATTAGGACAAAGCCAAAAAAACTTGATGTTTGATGAAATTCGTGAAAAGAATAGCTTATGTTATTCGATTAACTCTTCTGTAATTCGCTTTGATGGCGCTTTATTGATTCATACGGGTGTGAATCGTAAGGATGTTAATAAAGTACTAAATTTGATTGAAACACAAATTGATCGATTATTGAATATGGATTATGATGACTCTTATTTGGAAATAGCGAAAATGGATTTTAAAGATCGGATTATTAGTGGCTTAGATAGACCTTTATCTTTGATTGCACAAGCTTTTTTAGATGATTTGTTGCATCGTGAGCTTACGACTGAACAAAGAATAGAGAGAATTATGCAGGTGACAAAAGAAGATATATCTCGTGTTGCCTTACAAATGAATCTGGCATCAGTTGCCATTGTTGCGGAGAAAGAAAATGAATTATAATTTGAATATAAAAAAAGAAACATTACCGAATGGCTTACAGGTTATTCTTGTTCATAAGCCAGATTATCAAAGATCTTTATTTCTTTTAGGAGCAAAAGTAGGGGGCTTTGATATTGATCAAAATGTAGATGGATCTATCGTACATCATAAAAGTGGATTGGCACATTATTTAGAACATCAAATGTTTTATTTGGATGGAGAAGATGTAAGTGAGTTATTTGCGAATTTACAATGCTCTACAAATGCCTATACATCCTATACAGAAACAGCATTTTATTTTTCGACAACGGCAGATGTGAAAAAACCATTGAAGTTGTTGTTGGAATTTGTAGAAAATTTAGATGTGACAGAAGATACGATCGAAAAAGAAAAAGGTATCATTTTGAGTGAATATGATATGTATCAACAATCACCAGAACAGCGTCTTTTCAAAGAAACATTAGTTTCGTTGTATAAATATCATCCGATGAAAGTGGATGTTCTTGGTTCAAAAGAAGATATTCAAAATATGAATATGGAAGATTTAAAACAATTTTATGAATTGAATTATGATTCGAGTAAATTGTGTCTTGTTGGAGTAACTGGTAAAGATACAGATGATGTAATGAATTGGATAAAAGAATGTCAAAAAGATGTTGTAAGTAAGTGTGATAAGAATATTTCACGAGTTTTTAAAACAGAGCCTGTGGAAGTGAATCGTCAAGAATATGTGGATACAATGGATATTCATCAGCCTTTTGTTTGTGTAGGCTTTAAAATGCTGCCTTGTACAAATAAAATCGAAGCGTTTGAGAAGGATTTTGCGGTAAATGTATGGCTTGATTCTATTATGGGGCCATTGAATCCTCAATTTCAAGAATGGCTTGATCAAAGAGTCTTCACGCAGTTTGTTGGGGCAGAAGCCGATTTTACTATAGATCATAGTTATGTTTTGTTTTATGCACAAACTTCAAATCCGGATGAGTTTATTGAACTTATAAAAAAACAAGTGACGAATCTAGAAATATCAAAGGATGATTATCAGTCTTTGCATGCACAGGCTATTGCGAATAATTTGCGTGGATTAGATCACTTTGATGGTTTGGCTAATGACTTGTTGAGAAGTTATTTTGAGGAATATGATTATCTAGATAGTTTAAATTGTATTCAAACTATGACTTTAGAAAAGGTGATAGAATATATTAAGTCTTTAGACTTTTCAAATATATGTGTCACTAAAATTCTTCCAAATGACTCTATTTGATCTAATTTGCTTGATTTTAATTAAATTAGAGGCTGTAAAACACGAAAATATGTAAAAAATAACGACCTATAGAGCAAATAGGTCGTTTGTTTTATTATGGGCGTATTTGTAGAATATTCTTGAAGAAGGATGGTGATGAAAATGGTGGTCAAATTTGAAGGAGGATAATTAATTATGAATGCGTTTAGTATTGTAGGAAAAATTACGGACATGCCAGTTTTAAAGGAAACAACAAATGGATTAAAGACTTGTGAACTTCCGATTTCTGTGCAGCGTAACTTTCCAAATTCGGAAGGTATTTATGAAAATGATGATATGATCATTGAAGTATGGAGAGGTCTTGCGGAAACGGTTAGTGCCTCATGCAAAATTGGTGATTATGTCGGTATTAATGGTCGTATTCATTCGCGTAAATACTAAAAGGATGAAAGAATATACTTAAACTATGGCTTTGTAGCTGAAAAAATCGATTTTTTACGTTAGTAAAAAGAAGAAATACATGAATTATGAAAACACATCCACAAAAAAAAGAAGCGATACAATTCGCTTCTTTCTTGTCTTATGCCTAAGATTAACGGTTGTAGAATTCTACTACTAACAATTCGTTGATTTCTTGAGCTGTGAACAATTCTTTACGTTCTGGGTAACGAACATAAGTACCTTTTTTAGCATCTTTGTTAACTTCTACAAAATCAACAGTAGCTGTTGCAGCTTCTAAAGCTTCGTTGATTACGCTTAAGTTTCTAGCGCGTTCACGAATTTCGATAACTTGTCCTGGTTTTACTTGGAAACTAGGGATATCTACTTTCTTACCATCTACTAATACGTGTCCGTGGTTTACTAACTGACGGCTAGCACGACGAGTACGTGCAAATCCCATACGATAAACGATGTTATCTAAACGAGATTCCAACATTACTAAGAAGTTTTCACCAGCAGAACCAGCTTTTTTACTTGCTTTTAAGTAAGTGTTGTAGAATTGTTTTTCACTTAATTGGTAAGTGTGACGAATTCTTTGTTTTTCCTGTAATTGGATACCGTAGTTTGTTAATTTTGGACGACGAGCATTTCCGTGTTGTCCTGGAATAGTGTTACGACGAGTTAATTCTTCACCAGTTTCTAAAACTGAGAATCCAAGACGGCGTGACTTTTTCCAAACGCTTCCTGTGTTTCTTGACATAATTTTTCCTCCTATTGTTTTATATCATTCACAAAACAATAACAGTACAAATCTTTAAAGGTTGTGTTGACAATGATACTTTCCGCTATCAGCTATTAGCTTACTCATATCGCTTATATAGGCTGTAACGCATTTCCTTTAACTTTGTATGCTGCTATCAATTTATGCTTATGTATCATATCAAAGAACATTAATAAAATCAAGAAAATGATGCAATGATTTTGAAGTTTTGCTATAATAAGAATGGTTTGCAAGGAGGTACCACTATGGATAGTGTTTTGAATTTCTTTCGATCAGTATACGCATTTATAAAGAATCAACTTTCTGTGACTGTAATCATCTATCTTTGTATAGCAATTTTAGTCTTGATATTGATTTGGATCCTTATGCGTATGATCAAACGTAAAAAGGCGTCGAAACGACTTTCAGATCTTGAAATTGAAATGAATGAAATTCGTAACAATTCCTTGGCCTATAAATTCAACAAAGCATCTGCATTTGCTAGAGTGAACGACGATATCATGGATAAAGTAAAAAACTTAACTCCAAAATATGATACTTGTCAAAATAACTTAAGTGCATGTGATGATTTGTTTAATGAAGCTGATGATTATGTTTCTAGACATCGTCTTCGCAAGTCTGTACGTGCAATGGATGATTTAGAAACAATGATGGATGAAACGAAAGAAAGAATTCGTATTGTTACGCAATCTTTGGATCACATCCTAGCTCGTGAAACAGAAGTTCGTGAATCGGCAAATGCTTTAAAAGAGCGTTTTCGCAATGTAAAAACTGTTTATCAAGATAATCGTTCTTCATTCTATGGATCTGTAAATTATGTGGATTCATGTTTAGAGGAGATTGAAAATGAATTCTCTAATTTCGAAGAATGGATGTTTGCTTCTGAATTTAATAAGGCAAAGGAAGAACAAGAAAAAATCTCAAAAATGGTGGATGAGATCAGCTCTAAAATTGCAGCCTTCCCTGGACTCTACGAAAAGGCCAAAAATGTACTGCCTCGTGCTATCAACGAAGTTCGTTTGCACATTAAGGAATTACAAGAAAAAGATATTGACTTATCTTATTTAGAACCAGAAGAAAAATTAACAACCATTCAAAATGCATTGGCAAGCTCAATTGATCAATTGGATGCTGGTGACTTTGAAGTGGCTCAAGAAAACTTGGAAGTCATTGGAGATCATATTCTAGCTTTACAGGATGATGTGACAAATGAAAAACAGGCATATGAAGAAATTCATGTGAGTCTTCAATCAAATTTAGATATTGTTAATGTAATTGGTCAGGAACTTGAGGAAATCATGGCGCTTTATGCCAATATTAAAGATCGTTTTGGTCTAGAAGATTGGACACACCGCTTCTCTTTGGCACAAATTCAAATGGAAGATTTAGAAGCTCGTCGTGATGAAATTCAAAAAGAATTGAAACAAAATCAACGTCCAAGCGTAGATGTAATTCATGGTTATCGTAAATTTTCAGAAGATGTTAATGAATTCCACGATCAAGTCAAGGATATGAAAGAGATGCTAGTGGGAGCAAGCAGTGATGAATCACGTGCTAAAAAACAATTAACTAAATTACAGTTGATTTTAAATGAGGTGCGTCTAAATACAGTAACACGTCATTTACCTAGTATTTCATCTCAATTTTCTGCAGATTTAAAAGAAGGCGAACGCTTGATTCAACGTGTTCGTGTCGTGTTGGATCACTCACCATTAGATGTACAAACATTAAATGCAGATTTGCAGGATGCCATCGACTTTGTGTATAAGTTATACAATAACGCAAACAATTTAGTCGGTGTTGCCGTTATGGTAGAAAATGCGATTGTGTTTGGTAACCGTTTCCGTAGTACGCATGCACAAATGGATTCGGATTTAACTCGTGCAGAGCTATGTTTCCAAAATGGAGAATATACTCGTGCACTTAAGATTGCAATTCAAGCAATCGAAAACATGCACCCAGGAATTTATGAGAAGTTAGTAGCTCAAAAAGATCCTGCTGTCATGAATCAGGTGCAGTAATGATTTATTTTGATAATGCTTCGACAACCTCTGTACGTACAGAGGTTCGTCGTGTTTATGGGCAAATGTTAGAAACTTGTTATGGCAACCCAGATAGTTTGCATGCGGCTGGACGTCAGGCAAGTACGCTCATGGAAAAAAGTCGATCAAATATTGCTTCTATGCTTCATGTAGATCCAAGTGAAATCATCTTTACTTCAGCAGCTAGTGAATCCAATACGCTAGCTATTGTTGGATATGCTTTGGCAAATGAACATAGGGGTCATCATGTATTAACAAGTAATGTTGAACATTCGAGTGTTCGTCATGCGATGGAATTTTTAAAGCGTTTTGGCTTTGAAGTTGAATTTCTTCCAATTAACGAAGAAGGTATCGTTACACCGGAATGTTTAAAAGCGCATATGCGTAAAGATACGATTTTAGTTTCTGTTATGCATGTGAATAATGAAATGGGTGCAATCAACCCAATTTCAGAATTAGAAAAAATTGTACACCAAAATCCTACTTGTGTATTTCATGTAGATTGTGTACAGAGCTTCTCAAAAATTGATATTCCTTTTGGAAAATTAGATATGGCTACAATCTCTGCACATAAGATTCATGGTCTAAAGGGGAGTGCCATTTTAATGAAGAAAAAGAAGATTCAGCTTGTTCCAATTATTCAAGGTGGTCAACAAGAACAAGGTCTTCGTGGAGGAACAGAGAATGCACCGGCCAATATTGTTTTGGCAAAAACGATTCGTTTGGCTTTAGAAGAACAATCTAGTGCGTATGCTCATGTTTTAAAGATCAATCAATATTTGCGTGAAGAATTGGCGAAAATCGATGGTGCACATATTCATTCTCCTTTGAGTGCGATTCCATATATTCTAAATATTTCATTTGATCAAATTACAAGTGAAGTCTTATTGAATGCATTGGATCAAAAGGGAATTTGTGTATCCGCAAAAAGTACTTGTTCTTCACAAAACACCAATGCTTCTGAAGTCTTATTGGCTATGCATAAGTCGGAATTTGATGCGACACATGGAATTCGCTTATCTTTTTCTTATGAGAATACTTTGGAAGAGGCAAAATATTTTATAAAAACATGTAAGGAGATTATAGAGAATTATGGCTTATCGTTATAATCATATCTTGATTCGTTATGGCGAATTGAGTTTAAAAGGAAAAAACCGTAACAACTTTATTAAGGCGCTTTATGATAATGTTCGTAAGGCTTTAAAAGCATTCCCAACATTAGAATTTGAAAAACAACATGATCGTATGTATATTTACCTTCATGATGAAGATTCAAAACAGGTTAGTGACATTTTAGCAAAAGTCTTTGGGATTTCATCTTTCTCATTGGCTATTAAAGTGGAACCAGATTTAGATCAAATCATTGATGCTTGTTATGAATCTTTAGATTTAACAACGCCAAAAACATTTAAGGTGGCTGCTCGTCGTAGTGATAAATTATTCCCTTATATTTCAGATGAAATCAATCGTAAGGTTGCTACTAAAATTTTAAAGAACAGTGACTGGAAAGTAGATGTGCATAATCCGGATGTTAAAATTGTTGTAGAAGTTCATCAAGATGCAGCTTACATTATGACAGATCGTATTCAAGGAGCTGGTGGATATCCAGTCGGTGTTGGTGGAAAGGCCATGGTTTTATTGAGTGGTGGAATTGATTCTCCAGTTGCCTGCTACTTAATGATGAAGCGTGGCGTACACATTGAATGCATTCACTATGCATCTCCTCCATATACTTCACAAAATGCACAAGAAAAAGTAATGGAACTGGTAAGACTTGTATCTGGCTATCAAGGTGATGTTTTAGTTCATGTTGTTCCATTTACAGATCTTCAATTAGCTATCTATCAAAATGCAGATGAAAGCTATGCGATCACATTGATGCGTCGTATGATGATGCGTATTGCGACAGGTCTTGCTAAAAAAAGACATGCACAAGCTATCGCAACAGGTGAATCGATTGGACAGGTTGCTAGTCAAACATTAGAAAGTATGCTTACAATCAATGATGTCACAAATATGCCGATTATTCGTCCAGTGGTTTGTATGGATAAAGTTGAAATTATTGATCTATCTAAAAAGATTGGAACTTATGAAACAAGTATTCTTCCTTATGAAGATTGTTGTACGATCTTTACACCTAAAAATCCAGTCACAAAACCTCGTGTTGATAAATGCGAAAAATATGAAGCAAAATGGGATTTTGACAAGATGGTACATGATTGTATAGATAATACAGAAGATATTTGGGTACATCCAGTTAAGGTTGAAGAGGATTTGTTCTAAGAGAAGTGAAAATTAAGCACTTCTCTTTTTCTTTTATGTTATAATCTTTTTATGTTGATATGTCCGGTGTGTAAAGAGAAACTAATAAAAGAAAATAAAACTTTTCGATGCGTAAATAATCACTCTTTTGATTGTGCCAAACAAGGCTATGTGAACTTATCTCGTAAACAGACAAAGAATCATGGGGACAATGCTTTAATGGTCAAAGCGCGTACGGATTTTTTGGAAAAAGATTATTATGATTTTATGCGTCAATATGTAAAGGAAAAGGCTAATGGATCTATTTATTTGGATGCTGGTTGTGGTCAGGGTTACTATACAAAAGAGATAGGTGCAAACTTTGAACATAGTTATGGGATTGATTTGAGTAAGGAAGCGATTCTTCATGCTTCTAAACAAGATAAACATACGCAATATATTGTGGGTAGTTTATTTGATATGCCTTTTTCAAATGCGAGTATTGATTGTGTTACCAGTATTTTTGTGCCGTTAGGACAAAATGAAATTTATCGCATTCTAAAAGAAAATGGATATTGGATCGTTGTGGGTCCGGGTCCTAAGCATTGTTTTGAATTAAAAGAAGTATTGTATGACACACCCTACGAGAATGAAATGCCTGAAATACAAGAACAATATGACATGGTGAGTCAAGAAATCATTAAGGAAACGAAAATGGTTGATGATGTATGGGCTTTGTTGGAAATGACACCATATCGATATAAAACAAGTCAAGCTGGTCTTGATCGAGTAAAAGAATTAGAAAGGTTAGAGGTTACGTTTGAATTTGTCGTAACTGTGTACAAAAAAATATGAAAACAACAATAAAAAAATGGGGAATCAACGGTGAAGGGATTGCATTCCATGAAGGCAAACCGGTATTTATTGAAAATGCCATTCCTGAAGAAGTCATCGAATTTGATATTAAAAGTGATGAAAATACATACTTGATTGGTGAAATGACTCGTTTAGTTGAACAAAGTTCAAAGCGTCGTTATCCTTTATGTCCAATTTGGAAAGAGTGTGGTGGATGTGCCTTGATGCACGTAAAGTATCCTGCACAATGTAAGATGAAAGAGGGTAATTTAAAAGAGACATTAATTAAGTATGCGGATTATAATGGTCGTATATTACCGATTCTAAAAAATCCAGAACCATTGTCATATCGTAATAGTTGTAAACTTCCTTTTGGTGAAGAATATGGTGAATTATATACAGGAATGTATGAGCGTGACACAAATCATTTCCAAAAGATGGAAAGATGTTATGTACATTCAAAACTTTTAGAACAGACGCGTCAGGCTGTTTTAAAAATCATGAATGAACACCATTTAAAGATGTATGATGATAAAAAGAAAACAGGTTATCGTACGTTGGTCATGAAGGAATTTGATTCTAAGATTCAAATTATTTTTGTGACAGGAAAAGAAGATTTAAGTGAAGAATTCATTCATGATATTACACAGTTAGAGGGTGTTGTATCTATCTGGCAAAGTGTAAAAACAGAAACGAAGCGTGAAGTGTTTGGGGATATGCGCTTTATTTGGGGAGAAGAAAAGATGCATCTTCAATTAGAAGACATTCAACTTTCTTTACTTCCTAGATCCTTCTTCCAGTTAAATACGAAACAATCAGTTAACCTTTATAATGTGGTCAAAGATTGGATGCCAAGATCAAAAACAACTGTAGAAGCGTATAGTGGAATTGGTGCTATTAGTTTGTTTGTGAAGGATAAGGCGCAAGAAATTATAGGTGTTGAATCCATTCAAGATGCGGTCGATAATGCCAATGAAAATGCGATGTTAAATCATGCCGATAATGTATCTTTTATTTGTGAAGATGCGGGTAGTGCTTTAGCACACTTAGTGCAAGAAAAAGATGTGGATACATTGATTGTGGATCCGCCTCGTTCTGGTTTGGATGATACAATGAAGGAAACAATTTTAAAATCAAAGATCAAAACGATGATCTATGTTTCTTGTAACCCTGCTACTTTGGCAAAAGACTTGGGCGTATTAAAGAAAGAATACCGCATTGTTAAGATTCAGCCAGTTGATATGTTTAGTCAAACGCCTCATGTAGAAAGTGTTACACTTCTTGTTCGTAATGATGACTATAGACAAAGACGTCGTTTTGATGATAAAAAAGATCGTGACTACAAACCAAGAAGAAGAGATGGTGACTTTAAACCTAAACGTAGCTTTGACGATGCCAAGCCAAGACGTCGATTCGATGATCGAAAAGATGGTGACTATAAACCTAAACGCAGATTTGACGATACCAAGCCAAGACGTCGATTCGATGATCGAAAAGATGGTGACTATAAACCAAAACGTAGATTTGACGATAAAAAAGATGGTGATTTCAAACCAAGAAGACGTTTTAATGATGACAAACCAAATCGTAGATACGGAAAATAAACATGCTAGGATTTCAGATTGACTGAAATCCTTTTCTTATTGGATTCTTGTTAAGTATACCTAACTAAAAAAGTTCACAAATTAACTAAATAGATAGCTTTATGTTAACAAATGCGTTATACTAAAATCGATAGCGCATTCTTTTTATTTTTTTCATAATAATTAATATTAAAAAAATTGGATATTCTTTTAATGTGCCAATTTGTGAATAAAATAATCTGAATCAATGAGGAGGAGTTTAGAAAATGAATAATTTTCCACATTTATTTGAACCAATTGAAATTGGAAAAACAACTGTAAAAAACCGTATTTTTATGCCACCTATTTCAACTAACATGGCCGATAAGGGATATGTTACAGATGATTTAGTGGCACACTATTCTGCACGTGCAAAAGGTGGAGTTGGACTTATCGTTACTGAAGTTGTAACTGTAGAACCAACTTATGTATATCTTCCAGGAGATATGTCAATTTATGATGATAGTTTTATTCCAGGATGGAAAAAATTGGTGGATGGCGTACACCAATATGGAACTAAAATCTTAGCACAATTGTTCCACCCAGCTTATATGGCATTCCCAGTTCCAGGAACACCTCAATTGATTGCACCAAGCTGTGTAGGACCTTATTATGCAAAAAGTGCACCAAGACCAGCAACCATTGAAGAATTACACACAATTGTTGATCAATTTGGTCAAGCGGCTCACCGTGTACAGATTGCCGGTGGTGATGGTGTTGAAATTCAATGTGCTCATGCCCATGGATTATTAGGTGGCTTCTTAACACCTTTATATAATAAACGTACGGACGAATATGGTGGAAATATTGATGGACGTTTACGCTTATGCTTAGAAGTAATCGCATCTGTTCGTAAATACTGTGGAGATGACTTCATTATTGATGTTCGTATTAGTGGTGATGAATATAGTGAAGGTGGATTGACATTAAATGATCAGATCTATGTTTGTAAGCAACTAGAAAAAGCCGGTGTTGATTTTATTCACGTATCAGGTGGTAACACAATCAAACGTGGATCAAGTATGCCAGCTCCTGGTACAAGTGCTGCACCTCACGCTCATTTAAGTGAAGAAATCAAAAAGCATGTAAATATCCCAGTCGCTACTGTTGCTCGTATCAACGAACCTTGGATGGCAGAAGAATTAATCGCAAACGGAAAATGTGATATGTGTATGATTGGACGTCCAAACTTATGTGATAGTGAATTTGCGAATAAGGCATTTGAAGGTAAAGTAGACGATATTCGTCCATGTATTGGATGTGGACGTTGTTTGACAGGTATCATGATGGGTAAACGCATTTCTTGTACAGTAAATCCAAGCGTTGAAGATGATACGATTGAAGAAGCTACAGATAAGAAAAAAGTATTAGTCATTGGTGGTGGTCCTGCTGGTATGGAAGCGGCATATGTTGCTAAAAAACGTGGACACAAAGTTGTTCTTTGTGAAAAATCAAATGAACTTGGTGGACAATTAAGACTTGCCGCGGTTCCAATCGCGAAACAAGAATTGTGTAAAGTTATTAAATTCATGATTCGTCGTTTAGATCATGAAGGTATTGATGTTCGCTTAAATACAGAAGTCACAAAAGAAATGCTTGAAAATGAATTTAAAGATTACGAAATCGTATGTTCAAGTGGAGCTACTCCAAAAGAAATTCCTCCATTTAAAGTATTTAAAAACTGGATGACTGCAGACGATGTATTGTCTGGAAAGAAATATCCAGGACGTAATATTGTCGTATTAGGTGGTGGAAGTGTTGGATGTGAAACAGCTGATTATTTAGCACCATTAATCAATGACTTATTCCCAATGAATCGTAAGATTACATTATTAGAAATGACAAATAACTTAATGCCTGGTGAAGGTGGAGCTGCAAAATCTAGATTGACTCAAAGATTGATGCAGAAAGGTGTTCGCATCGAATTGAATGCACAAGTAACAAGTGTGGATGAAAATACAATTACGTATGTAAAAGAGGGTGTTGAACACAAGCTTACAGAAGCGGATACTTTAATTTTCGCAGTTGGATATGCACCTAAGAAAGTGGAAGTAGAAAGTGAAAATGTACACTACATTGGTGATTGTGAAAAAGTAGGAACTTTAAAAGATGCGATCACAAATGCGCATGAAATCGCAAAAAATATCTAGGAGAAAATATGACAAGTAAATTATTACAACCAATTCAAGTTGGTAATTTAACATTTAAAAATAGAATTATGTTTCCCCCTTTGACAACAGGATATGAAGAAAGAGACGGATCAATTGGACCTCGTTCATTAGCTTTCTATACAAGACTTGCCAAAGGTGGATGTTCCTATATTGTTATTGGTGATGTGGCACCGGTTCGTACGGCAAGTCCAACACCAAAACTATATGATGAATCACAAATTGAAATGTATAAAAAATTGGCTGATGCCTTACATGAACACGATTGTAAAGTCGCTTTACAATTGTTCCACCCAGAATATGATGTTCAAGGTGTAGGAAAAATGATTATGGAAGCTGGTATTGCTGGTCAATTGGCTGCAAAAGCGAAGGCTGCCAATGATTTAGAAGAGGCTGAAAAACAACAAAAGATCTGTGATGAATTGACAAAGGGTGCATACGCAAAATTACATCATGATATGCAGCACTTTGTGACTGAAGCAAGTGTTGAACAATTAACAGCTATTAAAAACAGTATTGCCCAATGTGCTAAAAAAGCACAAAAAGCTGGTATTGATGCGATTGAAATTCATGGGGACCGTTTACTTGGTTCATTATGTTCAACTTTATTAAATCATCGTACAGATAACTATGGTGGTAGCTTAGAAAATCGTACTCGTTATGCATTAGAAGTTTTACAAGCAATTAAAGAAGCTGCGCCAACCATGATGGTCGAATATAAACTTCCAATTATTACAGTCAATCCAGATGGATCTTTACGTGGTAAAGGTGGTTTATTGGAAGATGAAGCGGTTGAATTCGCAAAAATGTTAGATGCAGCAGGAATTGATATGATTCAAGTAGCTCAAGCTAACCACACAGGAAACATGGGCGATACAATTCCTCCTATGGGTGCTGTTCCATATAACTGGACTTTAGGTGCTTGTGAAAAAGTAAAGGCTGTTGTACATTGTCCAGTCGCAACAGTGGGTCGTGTTGTCAGTGTGGAAGCTGGTGAAAAGATTCTAGAAGATGGTACAGCTGACATGATTGGCTATGGAAGAAGTTTATTAACAGATCCAGATATCGCAAATAAAGTTGGCTCAGGTGAATGCATTCGTGAATGTTTGAATTGTAATAAAGGTTGTGTAGATGCCATCCAATCTCGTCGTTATTTAAGTTGTGTATTAAATGCAGAAAATGGAGTTGAAGAAACAATCTTTATTAAGCCATGTGAAGAAACAAAGAACGTTGCCGTAGTTGGTGCAGGTCTTGCCGGATTAGAAGCCGCTCGTGTAGCATATAAACGTGGACATACAGTGACAGTGTTTGAAAAATCAGATCGTTTAGGTGGACAAATCAATATCGCATCAGTTCCACCTAGAAAAGATGAAATTTTACGTTCGGTTCAATACTACGAAAAATTCTTGCCTGGAAAAGTGGACATTCAATTAAACCACGAACCAACAATGGAAGAATTGAATGGATTTGATCATGTTATCTTGGCAATCGGTGCTCACAATATGGATCTTCCTATGCCTGTAGCAAATTCAAATGTTGTATCAAGCTGGGATATCTTGAATGGTCAAGAAGTATCTGGTAAATGTGTTGTCTTAGGTGGAGGTTTAGTAGGTGCTGAAACCGCTGAATATTTGGCAAATAAAGGTCTAGAAGTTTCAATCGTAGAAATGATGGATAAGATTGCAGCACAAGAATCTGAAACTGTATTACCTTTGATGGAAGCTGATTTTGAAGAACACAATGTTCAAAAATTTGTGAATACACGTGTTAGTGAAATTAAAGATAATGTGATCTATGCAGTGAATACAAAAGAAGAGACAAATGTTGAAATTGCAGCAGATACAATCGTAAATGCATTAGGTTCTAAAAAGAATGTATTTGATGATAGTAAGTTAAGTGTTCCATTTACTTATGTAGGAGACTGCAGTGGTGAAAGAACAGCGGATATCGCAAGTGCAATTCGTACAGGATATAAGGCTGCCAATGAAATTTAAGAGGGTGTGAAAACACCTTCTTTTTTTCACAAAAAATGACCGTGGTTCATAAATATATAAATCATATATAATATATATCTCAAAACGGTATAAAAATAATGACCATAGCTCATAAATTTTTACATATTTGAAAATTTGTCTATTAAAAATATATTTTTAAAGAACTAGAATGAAATTATAAATGAAACCGGAGGAAGAGTTATGAATTTTAGTTCTTTACAGAGTAGTGTTCAAAAATTTGGTATGAACCAAGCGTTAAAATATTTGGAGAAGGATCCAGAAACAAACATTCCTAAATTAATGAATTTAGTAGATAAGGTTATGCCTGAAGGTTGGTATGGATCACAGCGTAAGTTGATTCGTGAACAAATCGATGAAAAAGGTGTTTGGTATGATTACATTTTAAAGTTGTATGATTTGGATGCAGGCGTTCGTCAGGCTGTATTTAAAAACTTTATTTTTAATGCAACACTTAATGGTAGTACAAAACAAGAGGAATTGTCAGAAAAATATAATTGTAATATTCCCTGGGCCGTATTATTAGATCCAACATCTGCATGTAATTTGCATTGTACAGGTTGTTGGGCTGCTGAATATGGTCATCAATTAAATTTATCTTTAGACGATATTGATTCGATCATCCGTCAAGGAAAAGAATTAGGTACTTACATGTATATTTATACGGGTGGAGAACCTTTAACACGTAAAAAAGATGTGATTAAAATTTGTGAAATGCACCCCGATTGAGCCTTCTTATCTTTCACAAATGGTACATTGATCGATGAAGAATTCTGTCAGGATATGTTGCGAGTTAAAAACTTTGTGCCAGCCATTAGTTTGGAAGGTTTTGAAACAGCGAATGATTCTAGACGTGGTGAAGGCTGTTATGAAAATGTAAAACGTGCCATGGAATTATTAAAGAAACACAAATTGCCTTTTGGAATTAGTACATGTTATACAAGTGTAAACTATAAAGATATCGCAAGTGATGAATTCTTTGATTTAATGATTGATTCAGGTGCTTTATTCTGCTGGTTCTTCCACTATATGCCAGTAGGAAATGGGGCTGTGAAAGAATTGCTTCCAACACCAGAACAAAGAGCGTATGTTTATCATCAGATTCGTAAGTTCAGAAGTGAAAAACCAATTTTCACTATGGATTTCCAAAATGATGCACAATATGTTGGTGGATGTATTGCCGGAGGAAGAAGATATCTTCATATCAATGCCAAAGGGGATGTAGAACCATGTGTATTCATTCATTATTCAAACTGCAATATTCATGACACGACATTACTCGATGCACTTAGATCTCCATTATTCCAGGCTTATCATGATAATCAACCATTTAATGAAAATATGTTAAGACCTTGTCCAATGTTAGAAAATGCGGGACGCATTCAAGAATTGGTTAAACAAAGTAAAGCAGTCAATACAGATTATGAATCATTAGAAGATGTGGATCACTTATTAGAAAAGACAGTTCCATATGCAAAAAACTGGAAGCCAATGGCTGACAAACTTTGGAATGAACAAAAGAAGTAGACAAATTTAAAAAATGAGTATAAAATTTTCAGCTAAGAAGGAGGGATGTTATGAAGAAGAATAATAAGCGTTTTTCGGGAATATCCAAACTTCCAAATGGAAATACTTCAAATAAAATTGTTCCTGGATGTATTGTCCTTGAGGGAGGTGCCTTTCGAGGATTATATACATCAGGAGTATTAGATGCTTTGATGCAGTTTGAAATCAATATGCAGTGTACAGTAGGTACAAGTGCAGGGGCACTAAACGGATTTAACTATGTGGCTGGTCAAATTGGTCGTAGTGCTAGAATTAATTTAGGGTATCGTCATGATTCTCGATATGTTGGTTTAGAAGCTTTTAAAAACAACAAAGGAATCATTGGATTTGATTTTTTGATGAAAGGAACTCAATATTTTGATCCATTAAATACGCCTCGTTTTATGAATCCAACGCGTGATTTTATTGCGGTATGTACGAATTGTAAAACGGGAAGACCTGAATATTTTAGTAAGAATAAAACGCAAGATATTTTTAAAGCTGTACAAGCCAGTGCAACCATGCCATATGTTTCAAAGATGGTTGAAATTGAAGATGGTTTATATTTAGATGGTGGCTGCAGTGATAAGATAGCGTATCAATGGGCGTTGGATCATGATTATGAGAAAATCATTGTGGTTCGTACGCGTCAAAGAGAGTATCGTAAAAGTGAAGTAAATCCTTTGGTTCAAAAAATGACGAAAAGATTGTATGCAGGCTATCCAGCTTTAGAAAAGAAGCTAGAATCGATGAATAGTGACTACAATAAGCAGTGTGATGAATTAGCAAAACTTGAAAATGAAGGTAGAATCTTTACGATTGCCCCAAGCAAGCCTGTGAATGTATCGCGTGTAGAGAGAGATGTGGATAAACTCGCTGATCTTTACTACATGGGATATTTGGATGGTTTGAATCAGATTCAAAGAATCAAAGAATATTTAGAAATTGATTAAGAGGCGATGCCTCTTTTTCGTTTTGTGTTAGAATAAGTGTAGGTGATTTTTATGGTACAAGAAAGACAACAAGAAATTGTAAATGAATTATTAAACTATATGGATACATTAGAAGATGGTAGTGAAGTAAGTACTTGGGATTTAATGGATGAAGTATTTAACTATCAACGTTTCAATGATGGATATTGTTTTAATGATTTTAAAATTAGCGAAGAAGAATTTATTTCGTTAGATTCACTATTAAAGGAAAGTGCAATGAAAGATGGATTCTTTATTGATGACTCTATTTATCAAGATGTGATTGGGGCTTTTCCTTTTAGTTTAACATTTGTAGTAAGGAAATAAGTATGGAAAAATTAGAAACATTGATTCAAGAATTATATCAAGAAGGAACTCGTGAAAAGAATATGGAGGTTCTTTCGCATATTCGTAAACTGGCAAAAGAAGAAAAACAATTTATTATTCCTGTCGGTGATGCAAATGGTGAAAAGGTCTATCGAAGATTATCTTTAGATGATGGTCAAGATGTATTTGTAGCCTTTACCACTCAGAATCAAGTGGATTTGGGTCAGGCTACAGAAACATTAAATCAAAGTGTGATGGATGTACTCCATATGGTGCATGATACACAAGGTGTAAGTGGAGTTGTATTAAATCCTTGGAAAGATTCGTATTTTTTACCAAAGGTTTTAATTGAAATGATTTTAGACAATAAGAATTTAGAGAGTGAAATCAAAGTAGTAAAAGGAGATATCACTACTTTTGATGGAGATTGTATTGTCAATGCAGCGAATGAATCGCTTTTGGGTGGCGGCGGTGTAGATGGCGCTATTCATAGAGCAGCTGGCCCCATGTTACTTGAAGAGTGTAAATTATTAAATGGCTGTCAAACAGGGCAGGCCAAGATTACAAAGGGCTATGATTTAAAGGCGAAGTATGTGATTCATACAGTAGGACCCATTTATTCGGGTCAACATGAAGATGAGCATATGTTGAGGGATTGTTATTGGAATAGCTTAACGTTAGCTAGAAAGTATGATATTCATACAATCGCTTTTCCAGCTATTTCATGTGGCGTTTATGGCTATCCAGTAGAAAAGGCAGTGCCATTAGTATTAAAGACAATTGCGGATTGGTTGGATGCGAATAGTGATTATACAATGAAAATCAGTTTGTATTGTTTTGATGAAGAAACGACAAAGGAATATCAAAAATATACATCGTATCAGGGAGAATAATCTTCCTGATTCTTTTTATTAACTATTTAGAAAAATTTCTAAATAGTATTGAAATAATATTTAAAAGGTATATAATCTATTTAGAAATATTTCTAAATAGGTGGTGATATTTTGTTTGAAAAAACATTTAAAGCGCTAGGTGCGCCAGTACGAAGAGACATATTGAATTTATTAAAGAAAGGCAAAATGTCAGCTGGAGATATTGCAAGTCATTTTGATATGAGCCAGGCTACTGTTTCTTATCATTTATCCTTATTAAAGGATGCAGGTTTGATTTGTGAAGAGAAGGATAAAAATTTTATCTTTTATCAAATTAACGCATCTGTTTTTGAGGAGATGTTGTGTTATTTTAAATCTTTTATTGGAGGGAATGAAGATGTTGAAGAATAAATGGTTTATGTTTAGTTTAGCTTTGTTTGTGATTCCTTTAGTATTGAATCTAGTTTTCTATAATCAACTTCCAGATGTTGTGCCAACCCATTTTGATGTAAATGGACAAGTCAATGGAACAATGCCTAAGTTTATGGGGTTATTTGGCATGTTATTTTTGTGTTTGGCAATCCATGTGTTTACTTGTTTTGTGAGTGTAAAAGATCCAAAGCGAAATAATATTCCAGATTTTATGATGAATATTTTATTTATGATTTGTCCAGTCATCTGTATCATTATCGATATGACAATCATTTATTTTGGTTTGGGCTATCCTTTTGATGTTAGTTTTGTGATGAATATTCTAGTGGGTGTATTACTAATTGTATTAGGAAATTATTTGCCAAAAGTAAAACGGAATTATGCAGTTGGAATTAAAACATCGTGGGCATTGAATAGTGATGAAAACTGGGTGTTGTCAAATCGTGTGGGTGGCTATTGTATGGTGATAGCTGGAATCTTATATATAGTACTTGGATTACTTGGCTATATGACAATGGGAATTGTTGTGATTCTTGTAGCGACTATTATTCCGTGTATCTATAGTTATATATTATTTAAGCGAGGAATTTAGAATCCTCGCTTGATTTCATTTTGGATGCATTTGAATAAGACTTGAATCGTTTCACTAATCATTTTCTTCGTTTGACTATCCATATTTTGAATGGATTTGATCATCTCAACCATATCGATATTCTTTCTTAAATCCTTTGGATTTTCATAATCTGAAAAGACAGAATAAATGGTATCAATGACTTGTTTGCGGGTATTGACATCAATGGATTTAAGCCAATTGGATAGTGTGGATTGTGTATGTTTGGATAGTTGATCATTTTGTTTAAGATAAATAAAATCACCGTTTTCAACGCACCACGTAAATGGATCGTGTTGAAGGATGGATATGGCATCACTTTGAATGATTTGATAATTATTTGTTTCTTCAAGTAAGAGTCCAATAATACTCGATTGTGGTATGGTCTTAAATACTTTCTTATCCGTTTGATAAGGTGTAAGAAATCCAGGCCCATCATGGTTGTATATACAATAAATTGGATTATGTGTATGTATGCCTGCATATAGGGCAAGATTTGCTCCTTTGGAGTGTCCTCCTAAGATGAGTTTGTGTTTTGTCTTATAATTATTCACATAGTTTAAGGCAGAAATTTGACTTGGAATATTTTCTTGAAAACATAGATTGAAGTCTTCTTTCCATCCTACAAAACTAGCGTCTGTACCGCGAAAGGCAATGTAATCTATTTGGTTGGGTAAATGAAAAGTCATAGCACAGAATTGTTTTTCATTATCTTTGTCAAAATTAGTTTGTAGATGAGAAATGGTAATGGCTTCATAGCGAAGGGAGTGTATGAATTGAAGAAATAATTCTTCGTTTAATTCAGGTACTCGGGTATCCATGCATAAAGTATCAATTTCATTTTCAAAATCATTTAATAAATGGATTTCGGATTCGATATCAATGCTTGAGTTTTCAAATTTAATATAGGAAATTTGTGAGAGAATCAAAGAGTCCACATTATTAAATGGGTATTCTTCAAGGGTTAAATTTCCGTATTCTTTGATGTAGTCAATGATGTTTTTCATAGCTTTATTGTAGTTCAGAAATACATTTATTGAAATATGTTCATCCATAATTTTAAAATTTAAAGAGTTCGTATACAATAAAGTTAGTGAAGGTGGATTGTTATGTTGATTTTTGGGATTTTGAGTATTTGTCTGAGTTTAGATGTATTTGTATGTGCACTAGAACAGGGGGCTTCAATTCGTAATATTCGCTTTTCAAAAGCATTGGTTTATGGATTGATTTTTGCACTATGCAGTTCGGGTATGTTTTTATTAGGACATGGAATGTCCACACATATTTTTGGGCGTCCATTGGCAACATTGAATAAATATGTTGCGATATTTGTCTTTTTGATTCTTGGAAATGGAATGATCATTTATAGTTTTAAGCGTGGAAAGTTTGTGGAAAGACTACAAGAGTTTGATACAAAACAAATTATTAAATTGGCTCTTATTGGAGGACTCGACTGTTTCTTTGTTGGAGTTGGCTGTTATTATATGAATCTTCCTTATTTGATGGAGTCTTTAGTCTTATTTTTAATTGTACTTGCTGGCTATATGATTCATTTTTATATTGGATATTATAATGGGGCCGGATATCAAAAGGCTTATTATTTTCTTTGCGGAGTCGTATACTTATTTATGAGCTTATCATTAATTTTTAAATTAATTCGATTGTAGAGGTGATTTCATGACATTTAATGAAAAGGTGACAATGAAAGATCTTCTGAGTGAGGGATTGTATATTTTGATGCAACAAAAGCCTTTCGAAAAGATCACAATCAAACAGATTTGCGATAAAACAGGCGTTATTCGTGGAACTTTCTATAATCATTTTATGGATAAGTATGAGGCATTGGAATATTTGATTCATCGTATGTTTTATAAAGGGATTGAGCATGAATCAAATCCTCAAATTATAAAACATATCTTTCAGACTGTAAGTGATGATCGTGATTTCTTTAAGTCTTGTTATAGAATTACAGGGCAGAATGGTTTTGAAGATTTAATGAGTAATGTGTTTAAAGAAATATTTAGAAATGTATTTTCTTATTTAGATGTGAGTAGGATGGATTCAAGATTCACAATAGATTTTTTAGTGGATTATTATGCGAATGATTTATTATACTTTTTAAAGTATTGGATTTCGCATAATTTTGAACCGGATGTAGAAACATATTATGCCAAGATTGATGTTTTATTTAAAAACAGTATTAAAGAATTAAATATTCGATATATGGATAAATCTTAAATTGACAAATTGTGTATTGTCTAGTAGGATAAAAACGTATAAAAAGGCAATGAAGAGGGCGAGTACCTTTTAGAAATACTTTAGAGAGCTTTTGGTTGGTGAAAAAAAGCGTAGGACTAATTGGGAATAAAGACTTGGAGCTATTTGTATTTCCTGCATTAAAGGAAGCGCTGTTTATAGACAGTGACTAAGGCTAGACAAAGTGATTTGTCTGGTAAATTAGGGTGGTAACACGAGCACTTCGTCCCTTTGTGGCAAGTGCCTTTTTTTATGGATAAAAGAAAAAGGAGAAAACAATGGAAAAGTTAACGCAACAAGAACAAGTTCGTCGTCAAAAGATGCAAGATTTGATCGACATGGGTATTGATCCATTTGGATCTCGTTATGATCGTACTTCAAATTCGGGTATTATCAAATCATCTTATGAAGACAAGACAAAAGAAGAATTAGATGAATTACAAGTAACTGTTAAAATTGCAGGTCGTATCATGACGAAGCGTCGTCAGGGTAAGGCTGGTTTTATGAATATCCAGGATCGTGAAGGTCAAATTCAGATTTATGTTCGTAAAGATGAAATTGGTGATGATCAATATGAAATCTTCAAGAAAAATGATATTGGAGACATTGTAGGTATTGAAGGTACTGTTATGAAAACAGATCATGGACAATTGTCTGTTCGTGCTAAAAATTATACACACCTTTCAAAATCACTTCGTCCTTTACCAGAAAAATTCCATGGTTTAACAGATGTTGAAGAGCGTTTCCGTCGTCGTTATGTAGACTTGATCATGAATCCAGAAGCTAAGCATATTGCACTAACAAGACCAAAAATTATTCGTGCAATCCAACATTATTTGGATGGTCAAGGTTTAGTGGAAGTTGAAACTCCAGTTATGCAACCAATCTTAGGTGGTGCAAGTGCTAGACCTTTCGTAACGCACCACAACACATTAAATATGGATTTCTATTTGCGTATTGCGACTGAATTACCATTAAAGCGTTTGATCGTTGGTGGTTTAGAAGGTGTTTATGAAATTGGTCGTTTATTCCGTAATGAAGGTATGGATGCGATGCATAATCCTGAATTTACTACCGTTGAAGCTTATGTTGCCTATAGTGATTTACATGGAATGATGGACTTGATTGAAGGTTTATTTGATTCAGTAGCTAATGAAGTATTGGGTACTACAGATATTACTTATCAAGGAACTCAATTATCATTAAAGGCTCCTTTTAAACGTATTCACATGGTTGATGCGATCAAAGAAGCTTGTGGTGTAGATTTCTGGCAAGATATGAGTTATGAAGAAGCTGTTAAATTGGCTGAGGAACATGATATTGAAGTTGAAAAGATCCATAATACAGTTGGACACATCATCAACTTATTCTTCGAAAAATATGTTGAAGAAACAATTGTACAACCAACATTTGTATATGGTCATCCAACATCAATTTCTCCATTAGCTAAAAAGAATAAGAAGGATCCTAGATTTGCGGATCGTTATGAATTGTTCATTTGTGGACACGAATATGCGAACGCATTCTCTGAATTAAATGATCCAATTGATCAAAGAGAACGTTTCGAAAAACAATTAGAACTTCGTGAATTAGGTGATGATGAAGCCAACGAAGTGGATACAGATTATGTAGAAGCATTGGAATATGGTCTTCCTCCAACTGGTGGTGTAGGACTTGGAATTGATCGTTTCGTAATGTTGTTGACTGATCAAAGAACAATTCGTGAAGTATTATTATTCCCTCACATGAAAAACATAGGGGATTCAAACAAGAAAGCAGCAGCTAAAAAA
>NZ_CATVYQ010000007.1:0-53980 GCF_958348295.1 uncultured Holdemanella sp. | reverse complement strand
AGAATTATATGACAAGTTAACAGAATACATTGATTTCAATCGTGCAGATTCAAATCACCCATTATAAAGGGAGCAGAGATTTCAAACATCTCTGCTCCCTAATTAATAATCCTTTAAACACTCATAGGGTTTTCAACCCTACAATTTTTGAAGCCAACTTTTAGTCGACCCTATCTAATTGCGGATTACCTTATTTTTTTACTATTCAACACCAATAATAAATGAGTAAACTGGTTGATTTCCTTCATGGATTTCAACTTCTGCATCACTGTTATCTTCGATATAAGCAGCGATTTCTTCAGCCTGTTCTTCTGTAGCTGTATCACCATAAATCAAAGTAACAAGTTCACTATCATCATCTAACATTTTATCCAACAATTTTTTTGTTGCTTCCATGCAATCTGGACAAGATACACAAATATCTTTTCCAAAAATACCCATATATTCATCTTTTTTTATTTCAAGACCATCATATGTTGTGTCTTTGATCGCATAAGTGACTTCCCCAGATTTAACATTTTCAATAGCCTCATTCATTTCAGCTAAGTTATCTTCTAATTCAACATCTGGATTAAACATAACACAAGCACTTAATCCTTGTGGAATTGTTTTACTTGGAAGTACATGAATATCTTGATCCGAACATACTTGTGCAGCTTGATTTGCAGCTAAAACAATATTTGAGTTGTTCGGTAAAATGAAGATATGATCTGCATTCAACTTTTCAACAGCTGAAACAAAATCTTCTGTACTAGGATTCATTGTTTGTCCACCACCAACAACAATATCAGCTCTAAGTTCTGTAAACATCTTCTTGATTCCATCACCAGGAGCTACGGTAATAATGGCATATTTTTTGTGTTCTGCCATTTTTTCCTCTTCTTCTTTTTCGATAATGTTGTCATGCTGTTCTTGCATATTTTCAACTTTTAATTTAATAAAACGACCCTGACGACGTCCCATTTTAATAGCTGTAAATGGTTCTAATGTATGAACATGGACTTTTACTAAATCCTCATCTTGCACACAAACAATTGAATTACCAATTGTAGCTAATTCATCTTTAAAGCTAGTTTCAGAGAAATGACGAATACCATTTTCAGATAACTTCAAAATAAATTCTGTACAGAATCCATATTCTTCTTCTCCACCTTCAACTTTTGTTTGAGCACTCTCACCAGCTGCTTTTGAACCTTCAAGTTGAACTGGATGACCTTCCATAGCTGCAAGGAAACCTTCTAAGATTACGCAAAGTCCTTTTCCACCACTATCAACTACACCTACTTCTGCAAGTACTGGTAATAATTCAGGTGTTCTTTGCAAAGAAGCATTGGCTTCATCCACCATCTTTTTCATCACGTCCATGCAGTCTGTTACTTCTTCTGTAGTAGTATATGCATACGTATAATCTGCAGCTTCGCGAACTACTGTTAAAATCGTTCCTTCTACCGGACGCATAACAGCACGATAAGCAACACGACTACCATTCACTAAAGCATGAGCCAATTGTGATGCATCCATATCATCTAAGTCTTCAACAGCTTGATAGATTCCTCTAAAAATCTGTGAAGTAATAACACCTGAGTTTCCACGTGCTCCCATTAATAATCCACGAGATAACGTTTTCGCAATATCTTTTACAGAATCTGAATTTGTTTTAAGAGCTTCTTTTACACCATTTGATACAGTTAAATGCATATTTGTTCCAGTATCACCATCTGGTACAGGAAAAACATTCAATGCATCAATTTCGGCTGAATGATTTGATAAATTGTTCATGCCGGATTCTAGCATCTGTTTAAATAATACACCATTGATTTTTTCCATTTTTTAACCCCTACTTAACTGCACGTACACCTTGAACATAAATGTTTACAGCGTTACATTTAACTTCCAAAGTCTTTTCCAATACATATTTAACGCGCTTTTGTGCTTCATACACAACTTCGCTTAATTTAATTCCTTGCAATGCGATAATATAAAGATTTAAAACCAAACCCGTTTCATCTTGTGTCACAACAACACCACGAGCGTAATTTTCCTTTTTCAATAATTCTGCCCAGCCATCCTTCAATGTTTTCTGGCTTGCCATACCTACAATACCGTAACATTCAGTAATTGCACCACCTGCTAAATTGGCAATCGCATCTAATGAAATTTCGATATTTCCGTATTCTGTTGATTTATTAATAGGCATAATAAAACCTCCTGTTTTTATTAATTATACTCTACTTAAAATATAAACACAAATCCTAATACGCTTCTACAAAGCTTTGTGAATCCTCATCCCAATAATAATATGTCCCATTTTCATCATAATATTCACCTGTATTTGGATCATAATACATACCGATAGCTTCATGATAATATACTCCCGTATTCTCATCATAAACCCACTCAGCCTCATTTTCTGATTCCGCTTCAGATGATTGATCTTCACTAGTTTCTGCCTCCTGAGGTGTTTCTTCTTTTTCCTCTTCTGAGTTTTCTTTTTGTTTCTCATCCTTTTTCTTTGAAGTAAAATCATCACAATTTACTTTTTCAATCGTAGAATGAGTAGAATCTAAAACTAGACAAACAGACTGTCCTTTTAACTTAGTCAATACACTTTGATATTTTGAAAGCATTTTTATACTCTTTAAATTTGTATAGATAATATTTCCATCTTGCATTGTGATTTTAAACATATTATTATCATAACTCGTTTTATAAGGCACAATCTCAGCAAACTTTTCAATTAAATCTCGAGTTAAAATTTTACTATGTTTCTGAAATTGTTCACATAATTTTTTACGTTGTCTGGCATTAAAATTTGACAACAATGGAAAATGGACAATCATATTTAAATATTGTTCTTCAATTTCAATAGAAGTTCCATCCTGACACAGCGCAAAATTCTTATTATCGTTAACATAATAGCCGACAATAAGTTTTTCTTGCACATCAAAAGTTAGTTTACGATTTTTTTTAGAAATCTTGCATGATTCGACAAAAGGCATCTTCTCTACTCTTTTTTCAAATAAAATAGAAGGCATTAAATAAAGCCGTGTTTTTGTACTTACATTTGCTAAATCGTAGACTTCACTATCTGATAAATAATAATTATTTTTACACGATAAAACTTTGACATGGGAATCTGCAGAAAAGTAATACACAAAAACACTCGCAACCATCATAAAAACAATACTCCAAACAATTGATTGCTTAATGGTTAGCTTGGCTTTTCTTCTTACCAATATAACTGCTCAACTTCCGTTACCATGTCAATATCATATTCTTTTTTAGCCTTGACTTTGATTTCATGAATTAAATCACGAACATTTTGAGCTGTAGCTGTTAAATCATCATTCACAATAAAATTACAATGCTTTTCACTCACCTTAGCCCCACCAACTTTATGGCCACGTAAACCTAAATCTTCAATCAATTTCCAAGCAGGAATTTCTTCTGGATTTCTAAAAACACTTCCTGCACATGGCTTATCCAATGGTTGTGCGCTCATTCTTCTTTCACGTCTAGCATCCATTAAATCACGAATATCATTTTGATTTCCTTTTTCTAATTGGAAACGCCCCACTAAAATAGTCCAATCTTTATGTGATTGAAAAATAGAATGGCGATATGCATAATCCAATTCATCCTTCTTCATCCAACAAATTGTATTATCTTTTAAAACACATACATCCACTAAATGATTTGCCATATTATCTTTATAGGCACCTGCATTCATATACAGACATCCCCCAATAGAACCTGGAATACCACTTGCCCATTCTAATCCTGTCAACGATCTTTTCATGGCTTCTACCGCCATATTTATAATTGAACATCCTGCTTGTGCCACTAAAATTCCATCTGGTTCAAAATAAAAATCATTCAATGTGCGATCTAAATTTATAATTGCACCATGAAAATCCGTATCTGAACATAAAACATTTGATCCACGTCCAAGTACATAATATGGAATATTTTCTTCTGCAAGTATATCGAGTACACACATCAAAGCTGTACAATTTTTTGGATAAATATAATAATCTACAAAGCCACCAATCTTAAAAGTTGTATGTTTCTTCATAGATTCATGTTCTAAAACTTCTGCATACGTCATTAACCGATCCTTAATGCTCATATTACTTCCCCTTTTTACATATATTTTTTAATAAATCTATAATATCATATGCCGCATTTGGTTTTCCCATCTGCAAAGCATGTTCATGTGTTTCTTTATATACCACAGGATTTGCGTATAAAGAAACAATTTGTCCCTGCAACGTTTCTGCATTTAAATCTTTTTCTTCAATAATACGACAAGCCTGTTTTTTTAGTAGCATGCTCGCATTATAAAATTGATGGTTGTTTGCCACATAAGGACTTGGTATCACAATAGATGGGATACCTAAAGCTGTTACTTCTGCAAGCGTAGTAGCTCCTGCACGACAAACCATTCCATCTACATGTCCATATATACGTAAAGTATCTACATATGGTACAACATGAATATTTTTTTGGTTTTCAAACAAATTCAAATCTTGCGAATTATCTTTTCCGCAGACATACAAAAATTGTAGATCATCATCAACATCCTTTAGAGCACTCTTCATCAATTCATTTACTGAACTAGAACCTAAAGAGCCCATCACAATAAGAATGGTCTTTTTATCTATATCTAAGCCTAGTGATTTAAAATAGTCTTCATCAAATTTTGCTTCTTTAGCAATTGTAGCTCTTGGATTTCCAAGCATGTGAATCTTGTCCTTAGGAAAAACCTCATTGCACTTCTCATAACAAGTTATAATCGCATCCACTTTTTTCATAACAAGCTGGTTAGCCTTACCAACAATAGAATTTTGTTCATGAATTACAGTATGGATACCTAAAGAATGAGCTGCCATAATAACAGGTGCACTCACATAGCCTCCAAAACCAATAACTACATCTGGTTTAAATTCTTTCAAATATTTTTTTGCCTTACCTTCTGCTTTAAACATCTGACAAACAGCCATACATTTTTTTAATGCATTTCCTACCAATCCAGAAGTGTGTAAAGCCTTAAACGCATATCCATTTTGAGGAATCAAATCCTTTTCCATGCGATCATCATTTCCAATAAATAATATTTCCGTTGAAGAATCAAGTTCTTTCATTTTATCCGCCAAAGCTAAAGCCGGATAAATATGTCCACCTGTTCCTCCTGTCACAAAACAAATTTTCATATTAAAAACCTCACCAAGTATATCATATATCAATCTTTTAAAACAATATCGTCACTTGTCTTTTCCATAAGGCCAGTTAAGACAAAACGATGATTCGAATTGAATCCATATTCTAAATCACAAGTAGACAAAGACACATAATTCGCATCTATATCATCTAATTCATTAAAATAAGTCGACATTTGTTGCATAGAATTCAACGTCTCTTGTCTATAATCACCAAATGACGTTGTATAGAATACACTATCTTCTGTCGTTTTCGCAAATGTAAAAACATGACACTTATAATTCGCATCTGGTGTTAATAAATAAAATACTGGATGCGACTTAAAAAAATCTTCATCACAATACTTTTTTAATAAGGTAAACATACCTCCACCCTCTACAGAATGTCCATATATAATTGAATTATCATCTTGAAATTGTGCATTCGCATTTGCATCCAAAAAAATCGAACCTCTATCATTATATTCTTTACTCACAGTATGATTCAAATAAAATTGATTATCTTTTGTTTGCATCACAGGAAAAGAAATATCACAATCAGGAACATAGATCCATGCTACAATATCCTCATTTTCCGCTTTAAGTTTACTCCAATCCGGATCTAACACTTGCTTTTCTTCATTGTCCTTTTTTTTGATTGCATTTTTTTCTAATTGTTTAGTTTCATTTTCTACTTGTTGTTTTTGTGAATAAATATCCCATAAATTATATGCACTATATCCAAAAACACAAAGACAAACAACTAAAAGAATTCTATATATCCATTTTTTCATACATGTTCATTTTAACACAAATAAAAAGGATAGAGAAATGAATTCCCTACCCTACAAAGACAAATATAATTATTTGCTTAATTTGCTAGCAGCCGCTTTGTCTAATACAACAACTACATCTGCGTGGTTTTGTAATGCACTTGCAGCACATGCTGTATCGATTGGTCCTTCAATCATAGCTTTCACTGCATCTGCTTTATTTTCGCCATTTGCCACTAATAATACTTTTTTAGATTTCATAATTGTTCCAATTCCCATTGTAATAGCTTGTGTTGGAACTTTGTTGATATCATTATCAAAGAAACGAGCATTTGCTTCACGAGTATTTTCTGTCAAATCAACAATGTGTGTTAATTCTTCAAATGGAGTACCAGGTTCATTGAATCCAATGTGACCATTTTGTCCAATTCCTAATACCTGTAAATCAATAGATACTTCACTTAAAGCATCTTCATAAGCTTTACAATCTGCTTCTGTATTTCCATAAGGAACGTGTGTGTTATTCAAATCGATATCGATATCTTTGAATAAGTTTTCATACATAAATGTATAGTAAGATTGAGGATCTTTACGATCGATTCCAACATATTCATCTAAGTTATAAGATTTAATATCTTTATAGCTATATCCATCTTTGTGGTATTGGATCATTTCTTTATATAATCCAACCGGACTAGATCCTGTAGCCAATCCTAATACAGCATCTTTTTTTGCATCCAACAATTCTTTCATGACACCAAATGCCTTAGCTGACATTTCATCATAATTTTCACATACAATAACTTTCATTTGTATCTCCTCCATATATCTCTTCTATTATTATAGCATAGCGCTTTCAAAATAAAATAAACATTTTAGTAATGCTTTTGTCATTTTTAACAAATTAGTAATATTTGCACTTTTTAATTGACTTTATGTCAAAAAGGAGAAAAAAAGTTAAATATACTGTATAATAAAATTAGTTAAGGAGGACATATAATGCCTAAACAAAATCCATTATTAAACATTGTAAAAAAACAAAAAGAAGGTAAAGCCGTAGCTATCTATTCATGCTGTTCAAGTAATGCATTCGTAATTGAAGCCGCGATGGAAACCGCAAAAAAGCAAGATTCATGTGTTTTAATTGAATCAACAGCAAACCAAGTAGACCAAAATGGTGGTTACTCTGGAATGACACCTCAAGATTTCTTCAACTTCTGCCATGAAAAAGCAAAAGAAGCTGGATTATCTAGTGATCGTATTTTCTTAGGTGGTGATCACTTAGGACCATTAACAGTTTCAAACAAATCAGAAGCTGAAGCGATGGAATACGCAAAAACATTAGTTCATGACTATGTACGTGCTGGATTTACTAAAATTCATATTGATACAAGTATGAAGGTTGCCGATGATGATCCAAACACTCGTTTAAGTGATGAAACTATCGCTCGTCGTGGTGCTACTTTAGCTAAAGTATGTGAAGAAGCTTATCAAGAATTACTGCAAGAAAATCCAGAAGCTATTCACCCTGTATATATTGTAGGTAGTGAAGTACCAATTCCTGGTGGAGCACAAGAAGAAAATGCTGGTATGCAAGTTACAAAACCTGAAGACTTCAAGAGTACTGTAGCTACATTTGAAAAAGCATTTGATGATATGGGAATCGCAGATGCTTGGAACCACGTAATTGCAGCTGTAGTTCAACCTGGTGTTGAAGAAAAAGATGCTGGATGTGAAGAATACGATCGTGAACGTGCTAAAGATTTAATGGCAAGCATTAAAGATTTTGACAAATTAGTATTTGAAGGACACTCAACTGATTATCAAACTAAATACAAATTACGTGAATTAGTAGAAGATGGTGTTGGAATCTTAAAAGTAGGTCCAGGACTTACTTATGCCGCTCGTGAAGGAATCTTCGCATTATGCATGATTGAAGAAGAATTGGCTGCTGTTTACGGATTTGAAACGAGTCACTTCCGTGAAGAATTAGACAAAGCCATGTTAGCAAACCCAGGTAAATGGGCTCCATATTATCATGGAACAGAAAATGAAATTGCATTCAAACGTAAATATTCATTCTCTGATCGTTGCCGTTATTATTTACCACAGGAAAATGTTAAAAATGCTTTAGCTAAATTATTGGCAAACTTAAAAGAACACCCAGTACCATTACCATTGCTAAGTCAATATATGCCTTTCCAATATACATTGGTACGTGAAGGTAAATTGAACAATACACCTGAAGATTTAATTAAAGCTCGCGTTATGTATACGATTGAAGAATACACTTACGCTAGTCACCAAGAAGAATTAGTTCGTTAATGTCAATGTGCGCATCTTAAAGATGCGCATTTTTTTATGCAACAAAAAAAGGTTCAACCGAACCTTTTACTTACTCTTTCTAGAGATTAATTCTTTTGCATGGTATAACGCAAAGATTAATGTTAATGCACTAATCACATAATTCAAATATAACATCCAACCTGTATAGCGTTCATTTAGTGCATTTAGTACAATCAATACAGATAAAGCTATTAATAAAACCATCTTTAAAATCACTTTATTTGTTTCTAATGTTTTAATTGAAGCTTCACTCTTCATTTTATCATTACACTTAAAGTTTTCAATACGAGGTAAAGTTGCTAAAAACTTTCTAAATCTAAATTCTAAGAAAGCGTATACACCAACACCTGCTAAAGCACATAACCAGATTGGCATGTTAAACATCAATATCAAGATAAATCCAATAAGTCCCATCACAAAGCGCATACTAAATTGTTTATATCTTTCTTCATTGTTTGCCAAGATATATCCTGTTTTTGAGAATACATCATAATAAACAGCTCTTCCACGATCATCTTTATAAACGTGCCAACCAGATACACTTCCTTTTAAATCTGCTTGTTGTTTTTGTCTTGTTTTTCTACCTTGTGCCATAAATATCTCCTTACCACTCAACTACTTCTTCGAGTTCTTCTTTTTTAAGATTTTGTCGTTTTTCTTCCTCTTTAAAATCAACATAATCCGTATATGGTGTCAAGCAACCATTATCCTGAGGTTGATCATGACCATCCATGCGTACCATTATTTTGTCAAGAATATCTGTTTGTGTCAACTTCTCTCCAACTTTTGAAGCTTTCATAAAAGTAGGAGCACGCCCAATCTCCATAAACATCGTTTCTAATTCTGCATAATCCGCTTTGTGCACACCTTCCGTAAAATATTCCAATTCTTGTAGCATCATTTTACAGAAAGTTTTCACATCACGCATATCAACATTGCTTCTAAAAATAATGAAAACCTTATGATCATTTGTCACTTTTAATGGTTGAGACATTGTAAATTTATTCTGGATTGCCTTATAAACTTCTTCTCTTGTCTCTTCCATATATTCTAAATAATAAGGTTTATCCTCTAATTCCTTATTATTATATATATTAAAATAAATTGTATTATAAATTCCACAATGTCTAAAAATTGTTCCTTTAACACTTGTTGCATAAAGAACTGGATATTTTTTATCAGCCATAATTTGTACCTCCTTAATTTCATTTTTAAACCATTAAATTATAATATTTAATGAGCTAAAAATAAAATTAAAGGTTGTAAGGATATAATCCGTTACAACCTTATATTTGAGAGAAAATATTCTAACTTCGTTAGATTAGCCTACGCAACTACTGACCATGGAACTGGTACTAGAGGTTGATATGAACCTGCCCAGATACCGAATGCAGCACCAACGATACCGATTACTAAGAATAATGCGATACATTTTACTGGAGTCCAGTTTTTCTTTTTAATCAATGTATAGCACATCATAGTGAATGCGAATGCGATTAAGCAAGGTAAAATCATATTTAAGTAGTTTTGGATAACAATTGGATCACCTTCACCATTAGCGATTGAGATACCTAATTTAGTTCCACCACCATAGTTAGAAATTAAAGCACCAACAACGAATACACCTAATACACTAGCAGCGTGAGTGAATGCTTTAGCGTTAGCAGTCATCATCTTAACAGCAGTTAAACCTAAGTTGTATGACCAGTACATTAAAGCATAACGTAATACCATTTCAACACCGAATGCGATAACGAAGTATAAGATTGGTCCCATGATACTTCCATCAATAGCCATGGTTGCAGTTAAACCAGCAGTGATAGGAATTAATGTATACCAGAACAATGCATCACCAATACCACCTAATGGAGCAGCAGTTGAGATACGTACAGAACGAATTGTCTGAATATCTGTTTTTTGTTGTTCCATTGATAATACGATACCCATAACGAATGTTACGAAGAATGGGTGAGTATTAAGGAAATCCATGTTGTGAGTCATAGATGCAGCTAAGTCATCTTTATTTGTGTGGATTTTTTCCAAACCTGGTAAAATAGCCCATAACCAACCAGCAGATTGCATACGTTCGTAGTTGAACGCAGCTTGTAATTGGCAAGAACGCCATACCATTTTATTTAAAGTTTGATTATCTAATCTTGCAGCAGGAGTAGTATCCTTGTAAGAAGTCATTGCATTAGATTCCATCACTTACACCTCCCTGCGCAGCTTTTGTTTCAATAGAAGTAATCTTGAAGTCTAATAATGCGATTGCAACACCGATGAATGCAACTAAGATCAAGCAAGCAGAAGCTGTAGCTTCAACGTTACCAAATAGTAATGCAGTTGCAAAACCACCTAGTAACCATCCCCACAAGTCGTTAGAAAGCATAATCTTTAACAATACAGCGAAACCTACGAAACGCATCATTCCACCGGCAGCACTTAAACCACCCATGAACCAGCTTGCGTTTTCACTTAAGCTTTGTAAAGCACCAGAAGCAGCAGTTCCACCAACATATGCTAAAATAGCGATTACAGCAAATAAAGTACCTAAGATAGCCATAGAAGTATTACATACAGCTGTAATTCCTTTAGGGTTAGCTTCATTAGCAGCTTTATCAGCTTTAGCCATTAAACCAGACATGATTGTAAATGTTAATGTTACAACGTATTGTCCGAATGTAGCGAAAATCATACAAGCTCCTAAAGCAGCATTAATGTCCATTTTTGCTTTAACAGCGAAAATCATAGCAACAACTGATCCTAATACAGCGTTAGGAGGCTGTGCTCCACCAACTGGCATGTTACCAACCATCATTAACTCATATGTACCACCAACAACTAAGCCAGTGTTTACATCACCTAAGATTGCACCAATAATTGGACAAGCAATGATAGGACGATAAACGATTTCAGTTAATGAGAATTGGTCGATGGCAAAGAAGAATGTTACAATTGCCAATAACACAATTTCTACAATATTCATTTTTCATTTTCTCCTTTTTTGGATTAGCTCCAAAGTTTATTAATATCTTCAGGTGCGATGTCAGGCACACGTTGAATTTCTAATTCAACACCTAATTCTTGCAATTTCTTGAATGCAGCAACATCTTCGTCATTTACAGCTACTGTAGTAGCAACTTGACGTTTACCTTCAGACATGTGCATGTTTCCAATGTTACATTTTTTAATTGGAACACCACCCTCAACTAGACGTAATACATCTTGAGGGGTTTCACAAATGATGAAGATCTTTTGAGCAGGGCTTGCTTTTCCAATAATGTCGATTGTCTTCTGAATTGAGAAGTAACGAGTCTGAGCATAAGCTGGAGCAGCCATGTTCATCAAACCTTGACGGAATTCATCATTTGCAACAGCGTCATTTGCAACTAATAATAAGTTAGCTCCTAGAACCCCACTCCATTGAGTTGCAACTTGACCGTGAATCAAACGATTGTCGATTCTTGTTAATAAGATATTTGGCATATTCTCTCTCCTTCCTGATAGCGCTTTCTTCTTTAAAGAATAACTATCTTGACTATATTATACATTTTCTATTCATAATTTCTTTACACATTTTAAGAAATTGTTTGCACTTTTTAGTATTTTTTTATTTTTTATCACTAACAATTATAAAAATTGGCAAAAAAAATAACATAATTATCACAAAATCGGTTTAAAAATCCATTTTGAAAACCTTTTCACAAAATAAAAGAACATGCTAATTAGCATGTCCCTTTTTCAAACTCTTTTTTTGCTTTTTCTAACTTTTCAGGTTCAGTAATCAAATCTAAACCAATTAACGCAATCGCTGTAGCCGCTGTTACTAATCCAGTTTTTCCATCTTCACTAATTGTTGCAGCCGCCATTTCTTTAGAATGACCAGCCACCGTACAATCGGCAATCTTAATCGTTCCCTGAATTGTCGGACAAACATAGCTTACACTTCCAACATCTGTAGAACCACATGGAATTTCATCCACTGGATTAATCTGTTCTACACCTAGTTCTTTATATTTTTCTGTCAACATATCAGCTAAAGTATAGTTGATTTTTGTATCTTCATAAGGACATTCATACATACTTGTTTTATAAGTTGTTTGACTTGCAATACAAGAACCCTTTACACAATCTTCAGCACGAGCCGCAATTTCTTTACAATAAGCCATTGTAGGTGCCCTAAAATAATACTCCATACTTGCATAAGCAGGAATTACATTGGCAGCTAAACCACCATCTCGAATAATTCCATGAATATATGATCCTGGAGTCACAAATTGACGTAACATTGAAATCTGTGTATATGTACTAATCGCTGCATCTAATGCACTGTGACCCTCTTGAGGACGACATCCATGCGCATTCTTACCAAAGAATTCATATTTGATAGGTAAAATAGCCAATGATCTTGATCCAACTCCATTTTCAGTACTTGGATGTACCATTAAAGCGGCATCTACATCATCAAATACACCAGCTTCACTCATTTTTACTTTTCCACCAAAGTTTTCTTCACCAGGCGTACCCACAACACGAACGGTTCCACCAATTTCATCTATAACACTCTTTAAAGCTTCACCAGCCGCAATACCAATCCCTGCAATTAAGTTATGACCACATCCATGTCCAACTTCTGGTAGTGCATCATACTCACACATATAGGCAATAGTTGGTCCTTCTTTACCAGATTTATATTCAGCCACAAAATCTGTATCAACCACTACGCTAGACTTTACATCAAAGCCTGCATCTTTTAAATATTTCACCAATACCTTCTGTGTTTCATATTCCTGAAAACCAGTCTCCGGATTATCATATAATGTTTTTACAATTTCCATATATGCATCTAAATGTTCTTGAATAGATGCTTCAATTTTTCCTTTATAATCCATTCTAAATACCTCCATTTGTGAAAATATCATACCGCATTTTCAAACATTTGAAAAGTTTTTACAAAAGAAAAAGCCAGGCAAAAGCCTAGCTTAATTATTAGATACCATCTGATAAATCGTCGTTTTGTTGAATGTGTTGGAATACATAACGCATAACTTGGTCTTTTCCAACATTGCATGCAGATTCAGCTAAAGCATGTACATCTTCTGAGAAAGTACGAGTTAAGTTGATTTCTACTAACATACCTAAGTTTGTACCTGCAACAACTTCTACATTTCCTCTTGGGAAACCAATTTCAACAGCCGTCTTGAATGGAGAACCACCAGCTAAATCACTTAATACAATGATTCCTTCGCAGTCTTTTAATGAATCCATAGCGTCTGTTAATTTTTTTGCTAAATCATCCGTTGAATCTGTAGCCTCAAAATCTACAGCAACATAATCTTTTGCATCTCCAGCAATCAAGTTTAAACTTGTAGTTAAGCCAGATGCAAAGTGACCATGACCAGTAACAATTAATCCTATCATCTTCTTTTTTCTCCTCTAAATTTTTACTTTGCAGTATATGGGTAAATAGTTACACCCTTAACAACACGATTTACTTCACCTGTTGGACATGGATTGTCTGGTGTAATCTTGTAGCTCAATGATTTAAATAATGCGATAACTTGAGCAACTAAAATATAGTCAAATCCTAAGAAAATATTATCTTTTGGTGCATCTAAATCAAAGTTGATGAATGTATCTACTAATCCTTCGATTTCAGCATCTGCATGACTAGAAACAGCAACTAAACGATTCTTTTTACGTTGTCCACTCATTTCTTTAATAATGTCATATTCATATTGTCTTTGATATTCATCATCTGATAAATAAACAACTGTTAAACATTCATCATTGATAACTGATTTAGGTCCGTGACGGAATCCCATTGGACTATCAAATGTAGTTGTAACAGTACCCGCAGTCAATTCACAAATTTTTAATTGACTTTCTTGAGCAATACCCTTCAATGTGTTTGCACCTAAATAAACAATACGGTTAAATTCTGCAAAGTCAGCTACTAAATCTTCGCATACTTTGTATCCTTCATCAACAAATTTTTGACCTTGTGCAATAACACTTTCCATTTCTTTTGCAGCTTCATCGATATCATCTAGACGGAAACATAATAATGCAGCTAGCATCATGTTAGAGAAACTTGAAGTCATCGCAAATGATTGGTCATGAGTTTCAGGTGTCAAGTTAATATCATAAGCATTGTCACGAGTAGCAGCTGCTTTTGCTAAAGCTCCATCCTTGTTACATGTAATGAATAAATGATAAACATTTTCTTTACATACTTCATCAGCAACTTGTACTGAACCAACACTTTCAGGAGAGTTTCCTGAACGACCAAAGTTCACTAATAAAGTCTTTTTATTTCTTGATAAATAGTTTTCTGGAGTTTCTACTAAATCTGTAGAAGCATATGATTTTGCATGGTAACCAGTATAACGGTTAACGTATGAATATAAAGCATTACCTACATATTCACTAGTTCCAGCACCTGTAAATACGATATCACAATCTGGATCACTTAATACAGGTTCCATGAATTTTTTAAGAGCTTCCTTTTCATTTTTAATTTGAGCAATTGTTTTAGCCCAAGTAGCAGGTTGTTGGTAAATTTCCTGTGCAGTAAAAATACCACTTAATTCTTCCCAAGTTGATTTTTCTTTTCCGAACATTTTTCTTTCTCCTTTTGAACTAATTTCATTATAACTATTTTTAACTAAAATAAAAGATTTTGGATGAAAGTAAACTAAAAAGTGTAAATTTGTTCTTTAAAAATACAAATTTACACTAAAAAAGAAGGATTTCTCCTTCTTAAAGCACCTCAATCCAATATGAACAAGACCACTCTTCATTTGGCTTTAAAATCACAGTTCCTTCTCTATGATAAAAATCCGGTGTTTCCTTTTCAAAATCACCATGCGAATACCATGGTTCAATGCATAAGAAATCCGATTCACTATCATGTGTCCATAAAGCTAAATATGGATATCCCTCAATCGATACACGAACAACTTCATCATCTCCATGTTTTAAAGTCACAAAAATTGATTTTAAATCTTTATAAATAATCGTCGCATACTTCTTCACATCATTTCTAGACAATTTCCATTCTTTAAACGCAACATCCTGATACTCCACATTCTTTTCGTAGCTAGGATCAAACAACAATTGTTTTACGTTTTCTTCTTTTTCAAATTCTAAAGTATATGTTGAAAATTCATCATCCAATTTAAATCCAGGATGCAAGCCAAACCCAAAAGGCATATCCTTTTCATCATTGTTCTTAATATGATAATTGATCAATACTTTGTTTCCATCCAATTTATATCCAATCTCAAAATGGAAATTAAAAGGATATTGAGCTAACGTTTCCTCGTTTGCATCCAAGCTAAATACAAGTTTATCTTCTTTACTTTCACCATCTAAAGTCGCATAACGAATCAAGCCATGATTTTTCATTGCATATTTTTTTCCATCAATTTCATAATCCTTTGTATACGTATTTCCTACCATTGGAAATAGAGAAGGATTTCTTCCAGACCACCCCTGATCTCCTTGATATAATGTTTCTCTTTGTATACTCTTCTTTACTAGGTGTAACATTTCACCACCCTTTTGAGTACACTCCAACTTCAATACATCATTCTCTAAAATATAAGCCATCTTATTCTCCTCCTATTCAGCTTTTATTTTCCATTAAGTAATTGTAGATGCCATCCTCATCCACTTTTCCAATCACAACATCACTAACTTCTTTTAATGCATCACACGCATTACCCATCGCAACACCAACATCCGCCATTTTCAACATATCCACATCATTTGTTCCATCCCCAAAACAATATGTTGTATCAAACTTATGATAATCCATAATTTTTTTAACAGCCGTTGCCTTATCAATTTGATTAGCACGAATCTCAAAACAATCAAAAAATTCTACAATACCCAAATCTTTGATCAAAGGCCTAAATTTTTCTTTATCTTTTCCTTCGCAAAAGACAAGAAGATTTAATACATCATCATTCTCATATAGTTTAAATATTGGACTATTTAAATACAAATGAAAATAGATATCATGTGCATACTTCGAATACGGCGTACCAAAATAATTTCCATTCCTTGTACTATAACGATACACTAGATTATGTTCCTTACAAAAAGAATCTATAGTTTTCATTGTGGCTTTAGAAATACAATTCATTTCAAGAACTTCTTTATGTCTATCCAAAATCAAAGCACCACCATCACTGATCATACAATCAAATTGAAAATTTCGCATACAAGAAGGAAGATTTTGTAATTCCGATTGACAACGACTTGTACATAAAGCTACAAAGTGCCCTTGTCTTTGTAGTTCATTTAACATCTTAAATGTTTTTTCACTCACTTCATGGAACTTGTTATTATAAAGTGTTCCATCCATATCAAAAAAATAACCGTTCATAACTTAATAATATCCTCTTTCTAATTTTTTTAAAAGAATTTTCGATTTTTAATAATAAATTCACATTGACTCTCTATACTTATTAATGTGATTACAATCTCTTTTCTAGTAGTTTAAAACATACAGCACTTACGCATAATGTAATCACTATTACCACAACAAACCTCCTTAAATGATTGTTGTGGCAAAAGAAAAACCTGGAAATCCAGGTTTTTTATTTAATAAATTCCTTAATTTGATCCATACGCTCTAAAGTTTCATCATATCCTAATTGAAACCAAGGACCCAATTTTTCTGGATCTGTCGTATAACGAGTGACACCCAAATCTTTATGCGGACGCAAAACTAAAGCTTTTCCTTGTTTTTCTAATTCTGCAATCTTATCCCACTGTTCCTTATAACGAATATGACGATTTCTTAAATCATCCGTAATTTGTTTATCTTTATATACCAAATTAGATAACCACAATTGCCATTTAGGAGCTGGATTACGAACATAGCCTTCTTCCTTTGTAGAAATCACAATATGCTTATCATTTCCAGCACGAAGACTTTGTTCAATACTAATCATATCCACAAGACCTGCATCCATCCACATTTCACCATTGAATTCATAAGGCTTAGCTAGAAGTAATAATGCACAACTCGCCTTGATCAATGTTTCATCTTTATCAATATGACTCTTATCAAAATATTCAACTTTATGCGTCTTTAAATTATATAGACCTACTTCCATCTGTGTTTCACTATTTTGAAAAGCCTCTAAATCTAACGGAACTCTAGACTCAATAAAATCATAAGTTGCTTCAATACCAAATATAGAACCTTCTTTTAAAAACGGTCTTAAACCAACTACACCTTTTTGACAAGGCGCATCAATTCCAGTCACCTCTAGACGATCCACTTGTTTAGACACATAACTCAACAAAATTTCTGTACCAGCACTTATCCCTACACAATAAGGAAGTACAACATCATGCTCAAGTAAACACTTCAATACTCCTGCAGAATAAGCAGCCTTAGTTCCTCCACCTTCTGCAACAATACCTACTCTACTCACGCACTACGCCACTTTCTTTTGCCGCATCTGCCACTGCTTGTGCTACAACATCTGCAACTCTAGGATCTAGAGCAGAAACAATAATATGTTCACTATCTAACATATCTTCTGTAACCATTGAACTGATCGCATAAACAGCTGCTTCTTTCATCGCATCATTGATACATGTAGCACCAGCTTTTAATGCTCCTTTAAAAATACCAGGGAAAGCCAAAACATTATTGATTTGGTTAGGATGATCACTACGACCTGTACCCACGATATAAGCTCCAGCTTCCTTCGCATCATCCGGTTCAATTTCAGGAACAGGGTTTGCCATAGGGAATACTATTGCCTTTTCATTCATAGAAGCAATCATATCTTTAGATACAATATGACCTGCACTAACACCAATAAATACATCAGCACCTACTAATGCATCCTTTAAAGAACCTATTTTTCCTTCTTTGTTTAACTTATCGATCAATCCTCTTTGACCACTTGTTAAATCCATATTTGCTGTTAAGATTCCTTGTTTATCCACTAAAATTACGTTTCCCAAACCAATTTTTAAAATTAAAGTCGCAATCGCAACACCAGCACTACCAGCACCATTGATAACGATTGTTGGATTTTGTTTTTCAGCCAATTTTAAAGCATTGACTAAAGCCGCACAAACTACAATAGCTGTACCATGCTGATCATCATGAAAAACTGGAATATTCATTTTTTCCTGTAATCTTTTTTCAACTTCAAAACAACGAGGAGCCGCAATATCTTCTAAATTGATACCACCAAAGCTAGGTTCTAAACTTGAAATAATTTGAACCAATTCATCTGTATCCTGCGTATTTAAGCATAATGGAACTGCATCTACATTTCCTAATGCCTTAAACAATACACATTTACCTTCCATAACAGGCATACCTGCTTCAGGACCAATATTTCCTAGTCCCAAAACAGCACTACCATCACTAATGACAGCTACTGTATGAGATCTTCCTGTATAGACATAACTATTCTTTTTATCTTTTTCAATCTCTAAACAAGGTGCTGCAACACCTGGTGTATAAGCAATCGATAAATCATCTTTATTTTCAATCTTCATTTTTGGAACTGTTTCTAATTTACCGTTCCACTTCGCATGTAATCTTAAAGCTTCCTTTGCGTAATCCATGATAATCTCCTATTCAACAATCTTTAATACGATTTCAACCATCTTTTCCATCTTTTGAACACTCGCGAACTCAAAACGACCATGATGATTAAAAGAACCTGTACCTAAATTTGGACAAATAAGTCCTCTAGCTGTCAACATAGCTCCATCTGTTCCACCACGAATAGGTGTACTAATAGGTGTGACATCGCATTGACGCAATGCATATTTTGCCTTATTTACACTTTGCATATCTCCATGCATATATTGGCGCATATTTTCATATTGATCACGAATAGAAACATGAACACGATTTCCATACTTTTCATTCATCTTATTCGCAATAGCTTCCATTTTTTGTTTTTGTGCAATAAAACTTTGTTTACTATGATTACGCAAAATATAAGTTAATTTTGCGTCCTCACAAATCCCTTCCATACCCACTAAATGATAGAAACCTTGACGTCCTTGTGTATGTGAAGGTGTTTGTTTCTTTGGAAGGCTTGAAGCGTATTCCATAGCTAATAAGCTTGCATTAACCATACGATCTTTCGCATCTCCTGGATGGATACTCGTTCCATCAAATGTCACAACAGCCTGTGCAGCATTAAATGTTTCATAATCAACCGAATCAATACGATCTCCATCAATTGTGAATGCATAATCTACTGGAAATTTATCTAATTCAAAGTTTTCAACACCACGACCCACCTCTTCATCTGGAGTAAAGGCTATCGCAATAAATCCATGCTCCTTTTTAGATTGAATCAATTGTTCCATAGCCTCTAAAATGATCGCAATCCCTGCTTTATCATCTGCACCAAGTAAAGTCGTCCCATCTGTCACAATCAAATCATCACCAATACAGTTTGCCAAAGCTGGAAATTCTTCTTTACACATTGAATACTCTTCATTTAATTGAATTGTATTTCCGTCATACTTTGAAATCACTCTACACTTTACATCCGCACCCGTAATTTCACTAGCCGTATCCATATGCGCAATAAAACCAATACGATCCATCTTTTTATCTGTATTCGCATTTAAGTAAGCATATACGATTCCTGTATCCGTTAATTCAACAGAATCAAAACCTAATGATTCACATTCTTTTTTTAATTCACGAGCTAACACCAATTGTTTTTCAGTACTAGGTGCACTTGTACTTTCTTCACTTGATTGTGTATCAAATGATGCATAATGCATTAATCTTTTTTCTACTGCCATTTCAAATCCCCCTTTTATGCCAGTTCTTGTGCTAAACGAGGCACAATTTGTTTTTTACGAGAAACAAATCCTTGATCTTTAAATTCTTCCACAACATCACGAACAAAATAAGATAATTTTCCTACATATAAGAAGCGTGATCCACGACCTTCCACATTTGTGATAACCATCAACATTAAGTCATATTCATGAACTTTATTTTGTTCCTCCATATATTTCAAGAAATCCTCTTTGATTTCATCCACAATACTTAAATCAAAGGTAAAAACCTGACTAACCGCAATATGGTATCCACTTAACATATACTCTTTGACATCATTATAAAGAATATTTTTAAATTCTTTTCCACGAATCGTAGCTGTATTTTCAAACAATTCTTTTGCCATCGCATCAAAATCAAGATCATATTCACTTGATAAACGCTTAGCTAAATTATGGTCTATTGGAGTACATGTTGGTGAATTGAAATTCATTGTATCACTAATCATACCATACGCAATTAATTTTGCGATCGTTTCAGGCATTTTTACACCATATTCTGCATACATTAATCCTACAATCGTGCATGAACTACCTACAATCATATTTCTAAATACAATTGGACGATCCGTTTCAATATCACCAATTCGGTGGTGGTCCACAATTTCTACAATATCTGCCGTTTCAATATCACTAATGCTTTGTTTCTTTTCATTATGATCTACAAGAATAAAACGTTTCTTTTCCGCCTTCAATAAGTTATAGCGAGCAACAGAACCCAAGATTTTATTTTGGAAAACAACCGGATAAGAAGAGTGACGCGTCTTCAACATTTCACGTTCTACATCTTCCACATACTCACTCTTACTAAAGCGAATCACTTTATTAGCTGGAGTCATGATCAATTCGACAGGAATGGAACGATAAATCATTTGAATGATCTTCATAATATTATAAGGCGTACTAATTAAAGTAACTCCCATCTGTTTTGCCATTTCAATAATATAGCTATTTGGAACAAAGTTTTCCGCAACCACAATAACCGCACAACCCTTTGCCATGCTCTTGATCATGCTATCTTCATGATCATTCAATACCATGATAGCGCCCTTTAAATCTCTTTCCATTAAACGCTTATCTGCAATACGAACAAAACCACTTCGTTCAAGATTTCCCTTTAAAATAAAGGATCCCTTTACACTCGCTACTAAATTATCTAAAGGTGTTTCTTTTAACAATTCACTTGTAATATTTAAATCCTGCATTTGAACCTTGGAAACATCTCCCAAAGTAACCATACCTTTATATTCATTTTTATCATCTACAACATATAAAGTCTTAACATGATTTTCTAAACATAGATCCCATGCATGACGAATCGTTTGTCCTTCTTCAATCGTCACTGCATCATCGATTTCAATTTCCTCTAATGTTGAACGTGCTGTTGTTAATAAGACTGGCATATTCACATTTAATTTGTCTAATATAAATTTTGTTTCTGGATTCAATGTGCCCAAACGGGCAGCCATTGCGTTAATTCCTGTCTGTCTTTTTAATTCAGCAAGAGCCAAAGCTGCACATATCGAATCTGTATCTGGATTTTTGTGTCCGATCACATATATTGGTAAGCTCATTAAAATCTCCTCTCAATTATCTTAATTTTGTATTTAATATTATAGCATGAAAAAAAAGAAGATTCATTATCGAATCTTCTTACTTAACAGCATCTTTCAAAGCTTTGCTAGCTTTAAATTTAACAGACTTGCTTGCAGCAATTTCAATCTTTTCTTTAGTAGCTGGATTGATACCTGTACGAGCTGCTCTTTCGCTAATTGAGAATTTACCAAATCCGAATACATCTACAGTACCATTATCTTTTAAAGTATCAGCTACTGTATCGAATACGAATTGAACATAAGCTGTTGCGTCTTTTTTTGAACAACCAAATTCTTCAGCCAACTTTTCAGCTAAATCTTTTTTATTAATAACATTAGACATTTATATGTTCCTCCTCTAAATTATTACCACGCTATTTTATCATTTCTCTTACTAGAGTGCAACGTCTTTCAACATCGTTTCAACGACATATTTAGGTAAACCTACCACATTGGTATAATCCCCCTCAATATGATCTACAAAATCACATTCCTGAATCCCATAAGAGCCTGCTTTATCCATACATTTTCCACTATTTACATAGGATAAAATGTCTTCATCCGCCAACTTCTTAAAATAAACATTTGTTGTTTCGACATGCAAAAATGTCTGATTTTTAGAAATTATACAAACCCCTGTTTTCACTTGATGTTTACGATTCGATAAAGATTTCAACGTATGTATCGCATCCTTCTTTGATTTAGGTTTCCCCAATATCTTATCATCCAAACATACTATTGTATCTGCCGATATAATAATTGAATCTAAGTAAGATTCTCTTACTTCTTTTGCCTTTGATTCAGCTACTTTTTTTAATGCCTCATCTAAACCTAAGTTTAAATCAAACACTTCATCCTTTAAAGCTGGACAAACTATAAAATCATATCCCAATGCTTTTAATATCTCTTTTCTTCTAGGAGACTTTGATGCCAATACAATCATCTTTCAAAACCTATTGGTGCCTTTTTCACCATATAATATATTGCCAAAACACTGGCTAAAGCCATGAAACTAATTGCTTTGACTACACAAGCAAGTACTAGCTTATAAAAAATTGTTTCTGGAAGCATACAGATCATAAAATCCGTATTTGGATCTAATAGCCACAATTGATTTGAAAAGAATATTGTATGAAACCATGTCCAAAAACTCGTAAAATCTGTCAAGATCCAGAATCCAAAAAACACAAGCATCAATATGAATGTAAACATGGCCATCAAAAATCCTTTACTTAAATACGCAAACATCAATGTTTTATCATTTAAGAAAAAATATAAAACAATCAATACTAAAATAATAAATGCCATTTTAGCTACTTTTAGAGCATTCTGATATAAAGCCTTCACATCCACCATATGACTTGTTTCTTTTTCATTAAACGTTTCCTGTGATACACCATACCATGTGATGTGTCCCTTTATATCATCACGCTTATCATCCAAATAATCCAGTAATAAACGTATACTTTGATTTAAATCTTTCTTAGAAACACCAATATCACTAGCCAATTCCATTTCTTCATATTTTTGAATGTAAAAATTAGGGTTTAATGCTGTACTCTTGATACTAAAAACAACACATACAATAATAAAGCACCAACCAAATATAAAACTTAAAACACGTCTCATTATTCTACAGCTACCAAATCTGCCTTTTCCACCATAGGCATAGCTTCAATCAAACTCACCAAAGATTGAATGCTAATTTCCAAATCACTAATATCTAATGTTAATGCCACATTGGCAATACCATTAATTGGAATTGTTTGGTTAATTGCCAAAACATTGACTTGTTTTACAGATACTAAAGACAACACCTTTGAAAGTGTTCCCTTTTCATTTCTTAAAATCATTGAAATAATCGCTTTTCGATTGGATTGCTCAGCATTAAATGAAAATACTGCATCCTTATATTTATAATATGTACCACGTGAGATACCAACCATTTTAACGGCTTCACTAATTCTTTTTGCCTTACCTGACTGCAATAAAATACGCGCCTGCATGACTTGTTCTAATACATCCGGTAAAATATCACCACTCACAACATAATATTTACTCATACTTAATAAACGCCCCCTTTTTGGCTATCGTTAAACATCTATGATCTAATTCATTCAAATTTTTATCTAAAAACTTAGATAATTCAATCAAACGATTCTTTTCTAAAGAAACAACCATCATTGTTGAACCACTTCCTGAAATCCACATTGGAAGTTGTTTTTGCGTACAATACTCCTTTATCGTATCATATTCCTTTATAAATTGCCTGCGATATGGTTCGTGCAATGAATCCTTACAAGAGCTTGCCAAAAGTTTTTCATTTCCTTGCTGTAAAGCCTGTACAAATACAAGTGCATGCGAAACTTGATTCACACAATCTTTAAATGCCATACCAGTTGGCAAAACCTTTCTTGCCTGAGACGTTTTTACTTCATACCCAGGAACAATGGCCATACAATAATAGTCAGCACAATATACTAGACTCATTCTCACATCTTCTTTTTCCATAAAACAAGCTGTTGCCTGACCAAAAATAGCCGGAGCTACATTATCAGGATGCCCCTCAATACTTGTTGCAATCTTTAAAATTTCCATCTTGTCCATGTTCTTTTTAAACCAAGCATCACAAGCTAAGATTCCAGCAACAACACAAGTTGAACTTGAACCCAACCCCCTCGCAAATGGAATATCTGTATCAATTGTGAGTTTAAAAGTAGGATACTCTAGATGTAAATAATCACATGTCGTATAAAAAGCTTGAACAACTAAATTATTACTTCCCTTAAAATCATCTGGACAACCTTCTACAATCAATTCATCACTTTCTTCAAAAGTAAAATGTGCCCACCAATCCACAGCCATTCCTAAACAATCAAATCCCACACAACAATTTGCACTTGTTGCCGGGACATGTACACTAATCATGGAATACCTCTTTAGTACTTTGACATACGACATCTTTCATAGATGCTACATCAATCACTTTATTATGTAAAATTTCTAAATCTTGAAGTTCCTTTAATTGAGCAGGGATTTCATCCTGACAATATTTTGACAAATCTTGCATTGCCTTCCATTCATTTTCTTCCTTATATCCCAATGCCTTTAAAACATCTTGACTAAATTTATATGGAGAAGCCGTTGCCAAAGATACAATAGGACGATTTTTACATTCCTTTGCAACCTTATACGCAATAGCTGAATGTGGATCCAATACATATTTGGTTTTATCATAAACTGATTTAATCTCTAAACTTGTATTGTTATCATCTACGCTTCCACACGCAAATAAATTTTTAATAGTATTAAATGTATTATCATCAATCTGGTAACGACCTTTTTCATTTAATTCCTGCATCCATTTCGATACTTTTTGTGTATTTTTATTTGAAGCATAATATAATAATCTTTCTAAATTTGAACTAATCAAAATATCCATACTTGGTGAAATTGTCTGGATAAATTCACGATTACGATCATAAACACCTGTCGTTAAAAAATCCGTTAATACACGATTGGCGTTGCTGGCAACATAGAACTTTTCAACTGGAAGTCCCATTAAATACGCATAATATCCAGCTAAAACATCTCCAAAGTTTCCCGTTGGAACACTGAAAGATACTTTATCCCCCAATTGAATATCACCTTGTAGAACCAATTGTTTATAACTATCAAAATAATACACAATTTGAGGAACCAAACGACCCACATTAATGGAATTAGCACTTGTCAATAAAATGTTTTGTTTTGCGCAATATTCATTCAATTCTGAATCCAAAAACAAGCGTTTTACTTGGCTTTGCGCATCATCAAAATTTCCTTGAATGCCAAACACATTCACATTTTTACCTTTTTGCGTAACCATCTGACGATATTGAATCGCACTTACCTTTTTATATGGATAGAAAACATTGATACCAATATTCTCTACATCACAAAATCCAGATAAAGCAGCCTTACCTGTATCTCCACTTGTAGCAGTTAAAATCAAAGCTTTTCGGTTTGTGCTTTTTAATGCACAGGACATCAATTGAGGTAAAAGGGTTAGGGCAACATCTTTAAAAGCACATGTAGGACCGTGGAAAAGTTCTAAAACATAAACGTCATCTACTTTTTTAACTGGTGTAATTTCTTGTTTAGAAAAAGAATTCGCATATGCATTTTCAACACATGCCTCTAATTCTTCCTTTGTATAATCAGTAAGAAGATGTGAAAGAATATAAACCGCATTTTCTTTATAGGACATTGTACAAATTAAAGATAGATCCAAATGAATTTGGTCTAAAGTTGGAAGTACATATAAGCCTCCATCTGGGCTCATTCCATTTAGTATAGCTTGCTTGCTTGAAACGCTTTGGTGTGCGTCTCTTGTAGAAATATAATCGTTCATGAGAATCCTCCTTGAAAATCTATATGTCATATGATACAATGTTCACACTTTAAAAACAAGTGTTTTCTAAAAAGATACAGGAGGAACGATATGAACGCAGTTATCTTAGGTTATGGAGTTGTCGGAAAAGGGATTGAAATCCTTGCGAATTCACTCGAAGATATCAATATCAAATACGTATATGTACGTAAAGAAAAGGAAAACTTACCTTATTTTTCAAACAATGAAGACATGGTAATTCAAGATGATATTGATATCGTTTTTGAATGTTTAAACGGATTAGAACCAGCCAACACATTGATTCAAAAAGCTTTAAAAAAAGGCAAACATGTCATTAGTTCAAACAAAGCGGTTGTTGCTACATACTTAGATACGTATTTAGAGCTTGAAAGAGAGTATGGTGGATCCATTCAAGTTGAAGCTTGTGTTGCCGGTGGCATCCCCTTCATTGATGCCTTATTAAAATTAAAAAGACTTGAACCACTACAAGGCTATGAAGGTATTTTTAATGGCACGAGCAACTACATCTTAGATTCTATGCAAAAAAACAACTTGGATTTTGAAGACGTTTTAAAAGAAGCTCAAGAAAAGGGATATGCCGAAAAAGATCCATCTAACGATATTGATGGCGTTGATGTTTACTATAAGACAAAGATTTCAAACAGTTTAGCCTTCAATACACCAATTGTTGACATTCCTTATTATGCAGGAATTCGTACAATCAAGATGCTAGACATCAAATTCATCAAAATGAACAACAAAGTATTACGCCATCTATCCATTTCAAGACAAATTGGGGATAAGATTATTTCCATTATCGCTCCTTGCTGCATGGATGAAAGTGATTTTTTAGCCAACGTCCCAAGCAATTACAATGCCCAAAAAATTCTTTCACATAGCTTTGATACACTAGGCTATTATGGCCAGGGAGCTGGACAATTACCTACAGCGCAGGCTATGGTACAAAATGCTTTAGATACACTTGAAGATAAAGAAAGAAAAATTGTTTATGCAGCCCCAAAAGAATTCGATACATCTCTATTAAAAGAAACTTGGTTGATTCGAAGTGATATCGCTTTAGAAAATTATTATCCAATCCAAAAGAAGGAAGCCAATTATTACTGGATTGAAAATCAAGATATGTCAATTATTAAGAAAGTAAAGGAATTAGATAAAAATAGCTTTATCGCATTATGGAGGTAACTCACATGTTAAAAATCACTAAATTTGGTGGTTCTAGCGTCGCAAATGCAGAACAATTCAAAAAAATCAAAAACATCATTCAACAAGATCCAACACGCCGATACATTGTTGTATCGGCTCCTGGAAAACGCTTTTCAACCGACAACAAAATCACCGACCTATTATACTTATTAGATGCACACAGAAAATACCATGTGGATGCATCAAGTGTATTTAAACTCATCAAAAATCGTTTCATCGAAATCAAAAATGAACTTGGTTTAAAGCAGCCTATCGAAAAAGAGCTTGATGCTTTTTACACCAATTTAAATCAAATGTCTCAAGCTGTTATCGTAAGTCGCGGCGAATATTTCTGTGCTAAATTAATGGCTGAATATCTAGGTTATGCCTTTGTGGATGCCAAAGATATAATTCGTTTTAAATTAGATAAATCCATTGATTGGGAAGCAACAAGTGCAAAACTACAAGCTAAATATGCCCAATATGACCACTTCGTTTTCCCAGGGTTCTATGGAACAAGTGCCAATGGACACATTCAAGTTTTCCCTCGCGGTGGAGGAGATATCACTGGGGCCATACTTGCGAAATGTCTTCATGCAGATATCTATGAAAACTGGACTGATGTTTCAGGATTCTTGATGGCAGATCCAACCATTGTTAAAAATCCAAAAGGAATTACGCATATCACATACTCTGAATTAAGAGAACTATCTTACATGGGTGCGAGTGTTTTACATGAAGAAGCTATTTTCCCTGTAAAAGAAGCCAACATTCCAATCCACATTTTAAATACCAATCGCCCTCAAGATGCAGGAACCATCATCCAGGAGCATTCTAAAATAAAGAGTGGCTATCCAATTACGGGTATTGCTGGTAAAAAAGATTTCATGTCGATCTACATCTATAAAAAACACATGTCCAATGAAGTTGGCTTCATTCGTAAAGCTCTATCTATTTTAGAAAAATACCATATTAGTATTGAACATATTCCAAGTGGAATCGACTCATTTAACATTGTCGTAGAAAAGAAAGAAATTGAAGAAAGTCTATATGAAATTTTAGCTCATTTTAAAGAAGAATTAAAACCAGATAAACTAACTGTCCAAGATGATTTAGCTTTAATTTCTACTGTGGGTAAAAACATGTCAGATAAGCCAGGTACAAGTGGAAAATTATTTGGTGCCTTAGGTAAAAATAACATCAACATCGTCATGATTGCCCAAGGTAGTGATGAAATCAATATTACTGTCGGAGTTAAGAAAAAAGACTTCACAAAAACAGTCCAAGTTATATATGATACTTTTGTAGGAGGAAACGAAGAATGACAACAATCGCAATTGCCGGTGCTACAGGTGCTGTAGGACAACAAATGTTAGAATGCTTAAAAGAAAGAAATATTAAAGCCAATCTTAAATTATTAGCTAGTGCAAGATCAAAAGGAAAAGAGATCGATGGACACATTGTTGAAGAACTCACAAAAGAAAGTTTTCAAGGTGTTGACTATGTTTTAGGAGCAACTGGAAATGACATCACAAAAATGTGGATGCCATGGGCAAAAGAAGCAGGATGCATTGTTGTCGATAATTCAAGTGCATTCCGTTTAGAAAATGATGTACCTTTAGTTATTCCAGAAGTAAACAAAGAAGACATTAAAAAACATCATGGTTTAATTGCCAATCCAAATTGTGCCACTATCATTGCCCTTGTAGCCTTACATGCTTTACACAAGAAATACCACATCAAGCGCATGATTGTGACTACATTTCAAGCTGTTTCGGGAGCTGGTGTTCAAGGAATTGAAGATTTAAAGAATCAAATTGAAGATGAAAATATTCCATCAAAAGCCTTCCCTTATCAAATCGCATTCAATCTTATTCCTCAAATTGGTGATTTTGATGATTTAGGTATTTCTAAAGAAGAATGGAAGATGCAAAATGAAGCAAGAAAAATGTGGCATGATGATGCATTAAAAGTAAACTGTACTTGTGTTCGTGTTCCAATTTGGCGTTCTCATTCTGAAAGTATCACAATCGAATGTGAAAATGAAGTCGACGTCAATGAGGCAAGAGAATTATTAACGCATGCCAAGGGCGTATTACTTAAGGATGATCCAAAAAATCAAATCTATCCAATGCCAAAAGATACAACAAATCAAGACTTAGTCTATGTGGGTAGAATTCGTAAAGATATCACTGATGAAACAAACCATACATTATCCTTATTCTGTTGTGGCGACCAAATTCGTAAAGGTGCAGCAACGAATGCAGTTCAAATTCTAGAAGAACTATTAAAGGCAAACGATTAATTTCGCTTGCCTCTTTTTTTAGTTAATTTCAATATCTCCACTAGTCGTATTTAAAGTTAGAGTCGCATTATTTAATCCTAATACTCGAGTTGCAGAACCCGTAAATTCTTCTTCACCAATCTCAATATCTCCACTCGTTGTACTAGCTGTTACTGAAACATTACTGATATTTTCTACACTTACATCTCCAGAAGTGGTTTCTAATGAATTATCCCCTGTCAATTGCCCATCAAATTCAACATCTCCACTTGTAGTGATGAAACTACAATTATTTAAAATTCCATTCTCAATTGAAATATCACCCGATACACTTGTTACTCTAGAATCTTTTAATGTCACGTTTTCAATTTCAACATCCCCAGCAACAAGATTACCATTTACAACCAAAGAATCATTTGTCGTATAAATAACCACTTCATTATCATCATGACCAACAAAATGTTTGTCTGAAATTGTTTCTTTTACAGTTAAAACGCCATTATCAACAGAATATTCTAGCTTTTGTTTCTTCGCATCCTGCAAACGATAAGAAATCGCGTTTTCACTTGATTTTTCAATTTTAACATCCATACTTACCAAATCTAAATTAACCGAAGTAAAATCTTCAATTTGTTCATGGTTCAAAGGTTCTTTCGCAATAGATATTTCTTCAGATACTTTGTCAATGTCAATATTCGTATTCGTAATCAAATGAATCGCAAGAAAACTACCTCCCGCAATACATACAAGGATACAAATAATTATTATAATACCAATTTTTTTCATCAAACCACCTCTTTCACTACTAGTTTATCACCACTACTGTGTTTTGTATAGTAGCGTGCTCAAAAAATTAGAAGAATCATTTTTTGATTCTTCCTTTCTTTACATTTGGCAAAATAAAATGCTCATACATATACTTCCACAACATTTCACTACCCTCATGAGTCTTTTCGTTTCTTTTTAAGATCTGTTCTAAATGCACACCATTTTCAACCCACATTCTTCCATCGGTGGCTGCATTCAACATAACCGGCTGAAAATTATCCATTACTTTGGCAAACTTAGCTTCTGCTGTTTTTCTTTCCTCAAATTCATTCCATAAATCAAGCATTTTCTTTGCTTGATCTTCTGGCAATAAATTAAAAATCCGATTTGCGGCAAGCTTTTCTCTTTTACTTTGTGTTTTTAAGCCCTGCACATCATATGCATATGTATCACCCGCATCAATTTCTACAAGATCATGGATCAACAACATTGAAATTGTCTTTAATACATCGATTTCTTCATTTGCATATTCACTCAAAAGTAATGTCATAATGGCCATATGCCAAGCGTGTTGCGCATCATCTTCGAAGTCTTTACCATTACTTTGTAAAGTTTTTCTTTGAATCTGTTTCTCTTTATCAATCTCTAATATAAACTGCATCTGTTTTTTTATTCGTTCCATATTTATCACCAAAACTATTGTAGCATGAAAAAAGGCCCGGATTCACTCAGGCCTAATCTATTACGTCAACTTTGAAATCATCAGTGAACTTGAGGAAGGAGCAAAATCGATTTCTATTGACGCAAACCTTCTTAAAACTTCCTTTCGAAGCCAAAGAAATTATATCACTATTTACAATCATTTACAATATGATTGTAAAATTTTTACATCGCTATGAAAACACAAACATATATAATATTACACAAGCGATTACACTCGATAAAACCACACCAATTATAGGTAACTTTTTTAGTGATGCGATTACTGCTACAAGACTTGCTATAATGCCGATCCATATATTCTCATCTACATATAATATAGCTGGAAATATCAATGAGGCCATCGCCGTATAAGGTATCAATTGTAAGAATATACTAACCTTTCCAGATACTTGAATCTTATCCATGAACAAGGCTGGTAACATCCTTGGTATATATGTTGATAAACAAAGAAAAAATATCAATCTCACAAATTTCATTGTAAATCCTCTTTGGAAATAAAACACATTCCTATCAGTGCACAACCAAGCGTAGATATTAAAATAGATAATGAACTCGATAAGAATTGATTCAACATCCAATTTACTAGCATTGTCAAAATCACTACATATAATAAGCGAATAGACTTCTTCATATTTGGTACTAATAAGCCTATAAACATCGCATATAAAGACACACCTAAACTTTTAGATACAATACTTGGTAATACACTTGAAAACAATATACCTAAAGCCGATCCTACATTCCAAAATAGATAACTAAATAAGGCTAATCCTGCAAAGAAGGATGGAGTTAGTTTATTGATTTTTTTATCTGTCATTGACAACGCAAACACTTCATCTGTAATGCCAAATGATAAAAGTAAACGAATCGGCAAGCTTGTTTTTTCCATCTTTTTCATGATACATGTACTCATAATTATATGACGTGAATTCAATATAAAAACAGTAAACACAATTGTTACATAAGCAGCATTCTGAGCTAACATTGTAACTGCTGCCATTTGACCAGCCCCTGTATACACAAACAAAGAAAAGCTCAATGCCTTAAAAAATGTAAGTCCAGTAGCTTTTGCCATCATACCATACGCTATACCAACGGGTATATAGCCTAAAATAATAGGTGTTGCTGCTTTGGCACCCTCAATAAAATCTTTCTTCATAATCATTCCCTAAAAAAAAGAAACAGTATCAAAAACTATTTCTCTTCGTCCTTCTTATTTTCTTCTTTTTCTTCAGTAACTTCTGTTTTTTCTTCAGCCATCTGTTTTTCTTCAATAACTTTAGCTTCTTCTGAATTTTTAAGACCTTCGCTAAATACTCCTAACGCATAAAAAAGCACACTAAAGCATAATGATTGATAACATGTTGTGATTACATACATTACTAAATTCAATACATTTAAATTTGTACTGTAATATGAAGTAAATGTATTATATGCCTGAATTGCTGCATAACATGTATACACTAATGATATTACGGCAAACACATATAATAGAATTGTTAATGATTTCTTATTTTTCATTTATGACACCCCCTTGAATAATGTCTTTATTAAACCACTATTTACGCATTTATACAAATTGAATTCTTTAAGACTATTTTAAGCAAACGCTTCATACGTATCATCATCTTCACATACAATTTGAATAACGCGCTTTCCATCCACTACAGTCGATACAATCTTATCTGGATACTCTAAAGCATCTGAACGAATCGTTAATTCGATTCCTTGCGATAACTGAAATTTCTTTGTACGCTTATTGTTTAAACTTTCGGGAACCACCTTAAATTCCGTATCAAAATTTTTTCGTTCTGGAAGTGCCAATAAACAATCTTTAATAACATCCTTTTCAATGTCTTCTTCACTAAAAGAATACGAATCAATCAATTGATCAATGCATTGATTATAATTTAGTTGTTGTGGCGTATTCATCACATTCTGCAATTCACTTGATAACTTCACATAGTCTTTTTTTGATACTGGTTCTATTGCATTTTTCAATTCATTATCCACAGCCTTAAAAGCTGAATATGTATTCTTTGCATCATCCCTAGCCTCATCCAATTCTAGGAATGAAACTGTCCAATATTTGGCCATAGTATCGGAATATACTTTAATATCTTTGAACACAATATGCGAATTGATTTCATACATTGAAAATACAGCTGATTTCCATAAAGACTTCTTATCCCCTGAAAATCCATATTTTTTTGATAAATCATTACCATCATACCATTTGGAATGTTCCACTTTAGCAACCACAAATAAAAGTTCATCGTCACTATTTTGTACTAAAGCCTGAATCAAACTTCCCTTTTTCACACTCGAACCCATATGATAGATTTTTGCCTGTGCTAGACGCTCACTTGTCAAAAGCTTATCCGCAATACTATCTGTAAGTACTTCACACTTATTTTGATTCAAAGCCATTTGTCGAATACACGAAACCACTTGTGTCTGCTCATCATGAATGGTATACATTCTATTTTTTTCATTTGAACTAGCGTATTCAATATATTCTTTCACAAAAGTCTGAAACTCTTCTGGCATCTCTTTTCTTTGTACCGTATCATTATCTAAATCCAATATATGGAAGGATGTATATAAAATTTTCATAAAAATTTACTCCTTTTTATCGCAAATATTATACAATAAGTAAAGGAGGTTTTGAAAATGAAAAGAAAATCGATACCTATTTTATTATTAACCGGCTATTTAGGAGCAGGTAAAACTACTTTATTAAATCACATTCTAAAAAATCAAGAAGGATATAAAGTTGCGATTATCGTTAATGATATTGGTGAAATCAACGTTGATCAAAAACTCATTGATAAGAATGCACAAATTCAAAAAGAAGATACAGACGTTGTAGGTCTTACCAACGGATGTATTTGTTGCACACTAAAACTAGATCTTTTGCAGCAACTTTCTGCACTAGCTTCATCCAACAAATTTGATTATATTATTATTGAAGCCAGTGGTATTTGTGAACCTATTCCTATCGCACAAACCATCACAGCCGCCAATGAAACACTATATTCTAGAGGATTACCAGAACTATTCCATTTAGACAACATCATCTGTGTAGCCGATGCAGCAAGATTATCGAATGAATTCAATTGTGGAAAACACTTATTAGAACCTTGTGAAGATGAAGATTCATTAGACTCTTTATTGATGCAACAACTTGAATTCTGTAACACTGTAATTTTAAACAAAGCAGAAACCGTAAATGAAGATGAGAAAAATGAAATCAAGGCTGTCATTCATAAACTATGCAAAGATGCAGGAATTATTGAGGCAAGCTTTGGTCAGGTCAATTTGGAAGAACTTTTAAATACACATAACTTTGATTATGAAAAAGCCCAAAACAATATTGGCTGGCTTCATGAAATCGAAGAACATGAACATCATCATGATCATGAACATGTTGGCGAAGCTTTAGAATATGGTATTTCTACTTTTGTATGGCAAACAAGAAAGCCATTGGATTTAAAGAAATTCACAAATCTATTAAACAACTATCCCAATGTCATTCGTACTAAAGGCTATGTATGGTTTGATAATCAACCTGACTCGGCCTACTTATTTGAACAAGCTGGTAAATTGACATCCCTTCAAGAAGACTCATTATGGATTGCGTCAGCACCAAAACAAGATCAAATAGATTTATTAAAGGCCAATCCACAACTTGCTCAAAACTGGGATGAAGAATATGGAGATAGAATCAACCAATTAGTCTTTATCGGAAAGAATATGGATGAAGAACAAATAAAAAGACAATTCAATGACTGCCTAGCATAGGAGAAGCAATTCTCCTATTTTTTTGTTAACTTTGAAAAGTTATAATCCAAAATCCTTTCGACTTCAGAATACGATTTATCTTTTAACGAAGCAACCTGAGTAATTTCATTTTTTAAAGCAACTATATAATCATCATTATCAATAGCCCATTTCACAGCTTCAATACCATCGGATTCCATAAGTAATTTATCCATAGATATTTGTTTTACCAAATGAGTTACTTCCTCTTCTTTTCCAATGGAAGGACCAATCGTAAAATAAGATACCACTTCATCATATTCTTTGACATAATCCATACATCCATACCAATGTACAACATATGTATTTGGGTATTTACGAATCAATTCAAGTATCGTTTTTTCCTGACCCTTTGTATGAAGAATAACGGGTTTATTTAATGCTTGTGCAAGCTGAAGTTGTTTTTCAAATACTTCTTTTTGAATTTTTAAATCTACATCACACCATACACTATCCATGCCAATTTCCCCTATAATGGGTGCCTTTTTTAACAAAGGAAGCATAAATTCAAAGGTATCTAAACTTGCATTCCAAGGATGTACTCCACAAGAATAGAATAAATGTTTTTGTTGAACCAATTCAAACTCTTTTTCATTTGCGACGTTACAAATACCAGAAATATCAAATTCATTCTGTAGCGCATTTATTTCTTTTGAATAATGATAATGTGCATCATGCATGATTTTCACCCTTCAACAATTCATAGATTTGTTTTTTTAAAACACTTTGAGAAAATAACCAATCTCTTGATTTCTTCTCTTTGGATAAATCAATTTCCTGCAAGATATGACTCGGTTTATTCGATAAAATCAAAATACGATCGGATAAATATAAAGCTTCATCAATATCATGTGTAACTAATAAAGTCGTGCGATTGTAGTTTTTTCTTAATTGTAACAACCAATCTTGCATATCATTACGAGTAATGACATCTAAAGCTCCAAATGGTTCATCCAACAAAAGAATATCTGCCTTACACAAGGAAGTTCTTAAAAAGGCAGCTCTTTGACGCATACCTCCTGAAAGACTAGAAGGATATGCATTTTCATATCCAGAAAGGCCAAATGTCTCAAATTCTTTCAAAGCTCTTTGTTTCATAGATTTATCATGATTGATTTCACCATATAAACATACATTATCTAAAATGGTTCTCCATTCAAGCAACAAATCATTTTGCGGCATATACGCAAAATGAGAGCTGACACCTTTAATACGTTCATCATCTACAAAAAGCTGTCCTGAATAATCTTCAATCAATCCAGCTAATACATTTAGAATAGTAGATTTTCCACAACCACTCGGACCTAGAATAGAAACAAATTCTCCTTCTTGAATAGAAAAAGAAATATCATGCAATATTTCTTTTCCAGAAAATTCAAGATTTAGTTTTTCAACATGTAGCTTCATTATTTTACAAACTCATTTGTATATTGGTCTTTCGCATCGATCTTGTGATCAATCAATCCTGTTTCATACATAAAATCTGTATAATTATCCCATACAGAATCTTTCATAACACCCCATGTATCTGCATCTTTTGCATATTGGCTACTTAAGTATTTTTGGCTTTCCTTAAGGAATTTCAAATCTGTATCTGTCAAAGCATCATCATGTAAAATTTCAGCTGCTTTACTTGGATGATCAATCGCATATTCATATCCTTTTTTAGTAGCTTCCATAAACTTCTTGATTGTATCTGAATTCTTCTTGATCATTTTATTGTTTGTGATAATTACTGGAGTATAGTAATCCAAACGGCTATCTAAATCAGCTAGAGGCATATAGTTTAAATCATATCCATCTTGTAACGCTTTAATAATAGCCCAACCATAGAATTCCCATCCAAGATTCACTTTATTCTTTCCTACTTCATCACTAAGTCCTGCAATACCAGATCCGTCTGATCCTACAATGTTTAATTTACTAAAATCAGCACCCGCTTCATTCATAACCGCTTTAATAACGGCTTCTTCACTTGGTGCTCCCCATCCTGCATATGTCTTTCCTTCAAAATCCTTTACAGAATTGATGTTTGCGCTCTTCAAAGAAACAAATCCAGAAGTATTATGTTGAATAATTGTCGCAATCGTTTTAATTGGAAGTGGATCTTCACTAGTTAAGGCATATGTAACATCTTCCTGGTAAGAAACGCCAAAATCAGCTTTTCCGGCTGCAACCATAGAAGTTGTCGCATTATCACCTGGTTCAATAATATCTACATCTAAACCAGCTTCTTTATAATACCCCTTGTTTTTTGCCACATAAAAACCAGTGTGGTTTGTGTTTGGCGTATAATCCAACATCAATGTAACCTTAGTCAATTTGTCATCTGAATTTGATGTTTGAGCACAGCCAACTAAGCTTAACGCAACTGCAGCTGCACACATTGCTTTTAAAATTTTCATTTTCTTTCTCCTTTTCGTAAATGTGGAAACAATATTTTTTCCAATAAAGACACCCCTAAATTCAATAAGATGCTCCAAAATATAATCATCAATACACACGCAAAAACTTTATCTAACATATACCCATTTTTCACACGAAGCATATAATAGCCAAGTCCTGCTCTACTTGAAAGCCATTCACCTACAATAGCTCCGCCAACACAATAAGTAGCCGCTACTTTTAATCCTGAAAATAAGCCAATGGCACCAGAAGGAATCTTAACAATTTTATAGATTTGAAATAGATTGGCACCAAAACTTTTTAATAAATTGATTTCTTTTTCACTCACTTGCGACAAAGCATCCGTAAAGGATATCGCAATAGGAAAAAAGCACATAAATATAACAATCAAGATTTTAGGCAACAAATCAAATCCAAACCAAATTGAAAATAAAGGTCCTAAAACCATAATGGGAACGGTTTGTGTCACAATTAAATATGGATAAATACTTGTCTTAAATGTTTTGGATAGATCCATACCAATGGAAATCACTATCGCAAAGAAAGTACTTATCAACAGTCCTAAAACAGATTCTTCCAATGTAACAAGTGAATGTTGCATCAAAATATCCATATTCTCAATAAGAGTACTGATGATTTTTGATGGGCTAGGCAAAATATAAAGTGAAATATCAAATGCACGAACATATAATTCCCAGCTACCAATCACTAGAATAAACACAAGCAACGGCATGACAATTCTACGATTTTTCTTCATTATTGCCTCCTTTCCAAAATAAAAAAGGCACCCTAGAGTGCCACTATCAATCGATATGACTCCCTACGCTAGAATTAACCAGATCAGGTAATAAGGGTTTTTCTCAGCAATTGCACCCCTGTCATGTGTGTTTTTACTTGCCCATCGATTATATCACAATCTTAGACTAATTTATATTTCTGGCATATATCCTCTACAATTTCATCTAAACTTTTACCATCCATTGAAATCGAATCCATTTTTGATGCATATAAAGTATGGAAATAATCAAAATCCGCCTGTATTTCTCGCATATAATATGCCTTATGCTTATTTAGATACGATTGTGGGATGTGCAAAAGATTATCATTATCATCCGTGAATACCAAGCGTTTAAAAATATTTTCTGTTCGATCCGTTAAGTCGAAACAAATAATATCTGAATCTTCAAAGAAATCTTCATATGCATCTAAATACGCAATAGGACTTAAGGCAATCACTACATTTTCATTTTCTTGAATCCAAGAAGAAATCATTTCTGCACGCAATTCATCCCGTTCATATTGATCATTATATTCATCTTGAAAACCAAGCATTGTTCCATACTTTTCTTTGATTTTCGTATCCATATCGATAAAATCGTAACCTATTTTCTTTGCCAACAACTCACCAACAGTACTCTTTCCAATGTTACCCATCCCAAAAATTAATATTTTCATTTTGCACCTCTATATACGCCTACTTATCTTATTTTCTACTTCTGCAATTCTTGCTGCAACCTTCTTTACTTCCAACATCTTCCATGCTTCTAAGTAAGGTAGAAATTCCTCTGTTCCATCTTTCTCTATTTTATCAAGCACACGCATGACAACCTGTCTATTTACTTCTTTCATCTCAAATAGAACACGAGCCTTTTTTTCTTCTACATCTAAACAGATTTTCTGATAAAGTTCTTGGGCAAAGGTTTCTTTTTCGATTTGCCATCCTTTATCTGAAAACACCAATAAAGGTAGACGATAATCGTACTCAATTCTGAGATAATCTTTCTTGATCATCCAATCAATGCATTTTGTGATATCATCCAACTTCATATCTTGATAATATCCATAAGCAGGACATTCATTTAGTTTATGTTCAAATATCTTTTTATCCTTTGAACCCTTTAATATTTTCGCCAGCATACTTCTTCCACCAGTCGAAATCAATTCATCTGCCCCTCTTAAAATCATTTGTATATCCTCTTGTGGTAAATCTTTAATTTCTCCTGCATCCAGAATAACTGGCACTCTACGTACTTTTTTACTCATACATGTTTTTCCTCTACATCATTACACGAATCAATCCACACAAAATTAAATGTCCCACATAGAACCAATAGAAGAACCATTTCATAAATGTACTCTTTCCTCTTGTTCCATCATATAAAGACATAATTGGATATACTAAAACAATTCCAAACTGCAACAAACCATAAACTACATCAATACATAAACAATAGACTATTACATACATGGAAATATATAAGGCCATACCTAATACTTGTTTTTTTAAATTACCTTGATTTTTGTAAATATGGTTTGTACAAAGAACTGGAAAGCATGACCAATCACTTGGAAATGCCAACAAACAAAGAATTAGAATACAACCTATTTTCTTTACATCTTTCCAATCTTGATCTTCTACCCATAAACCAATCACCGATAAGAATAGTGGCCAAATAATACTTGTTTGATTTAAGAAGGATTCTTTAAATGGAATCAAAGATATGCCAAAACAGAAGTTATACGCAAAGTGAGCGATAATTGAAAAAATCAATAATCTTTCTAAATATTTCTTTAAACTATGCGTATGCGTATAACCTTCAACCACCATAAACCACATAATAGGTGCTGCCACTCGTCCAATTAAATGTATCAATAAAAGCCACCAGAATTTTTCATAATTCGGATAAAATGTAGTTGCGAAATGATCCATAAACATCGCAATGATCGCAATCATCTTGATTTGATTTCCATTTAACTTTTTTATCATCCTGTAACACCTTCTCCTACATTAGGTTCAAAGTGCGAATAAACAACATCTGCACCAAATAAAAGAAGTAAAACTAAACAGGCAGCAGATAATCTTTTATTTAAATGTTCTTTAACCCAGTTATCAATTAGTGGTGCAATCACATAGACAAAAGCCATACCACCAACGCCAAACACCAATAAACCTTCCGCACAAATTCTTCCATGAAGATTCAAGAAGTAACCCGTATAATCCCACCATTTTTGACCATTATGCGTAAGCTCTAAAACGAGTCCAGTAAAGTATTCAATACATCCGCAAAGAAGTACGGCCATACTAAATTCAACTTTGGGGCGCATTCTAAATCGTTTTAATAAAAGCAGAATCAAAACACAGCCAAAACCATAAATAGGAATCCATGGACCATGTAAAACACCACGATTCACAAATCTTCCATAGCTAATCATTGAAAGACTGACTTCCCAGATCCATCCGACAAAACACATAAAGAAGAAACACATAAGAATGGATGTGATTGTATAATTTCGATTTGGATGTAATACACGAAGATTTGACTTCTTATACTCCTCTTCGATTGGAGATAACCTTACTGGATAACATAATAAATACACTTCGGTAATCATAGTTTCAGCTTCCATTTTATTATAGGTATATCTTTCATATTGTTTTTCTTTAGTGCTCAAATGAAAAATAATCCCAAAATTATCACACAAGAACTTTTTAATACCCGTATACGCATTCTCCATTGGATTTTTCGCATTTAATGCCGCAATCACATCGGAATACGTATTACGCATCAAAGCACGACTTGGTTTTTCAAATAAATACGTATCATTTAAGATAGCACTCTGAAATTCTTTTCTTCTTAATGTATAAAATTCACACATTACTGACATACGATACATATTCGAATAAAATATTGCACTGATTCCAAATGTACATATATCCAAAATGTACCATCCAGCCATAGATAATTGCCATTTAAAACATTCAAATTTATGCCCCTTCATCATATTACGAGATAAAGAAAGTGCATCTTTTAAAGATATCGTCGGATTTTCGGCTAAGATATAATCCACTAAATAATATGTGTAGTAAAAATATATTCCTCCAACAACTGTAAAATTCATAACTGTCAAAATAATAGATTTCACTAACTTCACAAACGCAACATGCATCTGTTTGCGAATACGCATTAAATACACCAAACGGTCTAATGGAAGTTTTGCGTAGACTCTTCCTTCCAAAAAGAGTCTGCGATTAACAACTGGCAATACATTCACAATATATATTCTATAGAACACAGATATGCATAAACCTATTACGACAAAACAAATACTCGCAATATCTTTAGAATGAACAATGGTAGATAAACCTAAAAACAGTGTCTTCACAAAGGATCCTGAAGTAATTCCATTCACCACATGTGCAAATACACCATTGGTCGTACCAAAGACGTCTTCAGGAAGTAAAAATGTCATCGACTTCACAAAAGATGAGTGCATCAATAAACCTGAAACACTCTTGGCATTATCTTGTTTTAAAAGGGATAAAGTCGAACTAAATTCACTTCCCATAAGTACTGCCGCAAGACATAACACTAAATAGGTCGCATAATGTGCTTTTACATTTTTATGTGCATTTTTCTTGATTTCTTTGAGTTTCATACATAAATGATACCATATCTAGTGTAGAATATTTTCAAAAGAAAGAAGGAATGTTTATGAATCCAATTATTCAAAGTTTATTTGATCGCAAGTCTTGTCGAATTTTTGAAGATAAAGAAATATCACAAGAAGACAAAACATTGATACTTCAAGCGGCTATGCAAGCCCCTAGTGCAGGAAACCAACAAATGTATACAATTATTGATGTACAAGATAAGAAACTGCAAGAAACACTATCTAAGACTTGTGATAATCAATCTTTTATCAATCAAGCTAAAATGGTTTTAATTTTCTGTGCTGATTTTCAGAAATGGTATGATTTGTTTAATTATGAAAATTGCAATCCTAGAAAACCAGGCGTAGGCGATTTATTACTCGCAACAACGGATGCGACCATTGCCGCACAAAATGCGGTTGTAGCTGCCGAAAGTTTAGGGATTGGATCTTGTTACATAGGTGATATTTTAGAGCAGCATGATCTACATAAAGAATTATTAAATCTAAGTGAATATGTAGTCCCTGTATGCATGTTAGTACTTGGATATCCTGCAGAGGATCATTTTAAAAGACAAAAACCCGAGCGTTGTAAATTAGAGGATATTGTTTGTGTCAATCAATATCATAGAAAAGACAAACAAGAACTAGAAAATATGTTTGAACACAAAGCTGTAAACAAAACATTAAATGAATGGGCAACAGCTTTTTGTAGCAGGAAATACAATTCGGATTTTTCTAAAGAAATGACTAAATCCATACAAAAATATATTGACCAATTTAAAAGTGAAGCCGATTAAGACTTCACTTATTAATTTCTAATACTGCATGATAAGCATCTTTAAATGCATCTAAAGCAACACCTGCTTTTTTACAATCACCAACGATGTATGTAGGAATACCTAAATCTGTATACATACTTGTATCGTTTGCCTTTGATCCTACAGCCATAATGACACTATCATATGGATATTCTTTGCCACTGGCAACAACTGCATGATCATCAATTCGTTCTACAGTGGCACTTGTTTCAATTGTGATTGGCATTTGTGCCATCGCAAACTGCGCTGTAATTTGACGCAATGGTCCTAGATCCTGTAAAGCTTTTTCTTTCATTTCTAAAACAGTGACTTTCTTTTGTCTTGCAGCCAAGAATTCAGCGGTTTCAAAGCCAACAAGACCACCACCAATAATGACGACGTTTTCACCTGGTACTTCTACTTTTTCACTTAATACATCATGTGCAACAATTGCTCTTTCACTACCTTCAATTGGAAGTACAAATGGACTTGATCCAATCGCTACAATGAGTGCATCCGGCTTAATTTCTTCAATCCTTTCTTTAGTACAAACGGTATTTAAGTGCACTTCAATTCCAGATTCTTGAACATTCAAAATCATTTTATCTACCGCATTCTTAAAGTCTTTTTTAGCTGAAATAGCCCCGGCCAATAAGAATTGTCCACCAAGACTTTCACTCTTTTCAAATAAAATTGGTGTATTGCCTGTTTCTTTTAAATCTAGAGCCGCTTCCATACCCGCAATTCCACCACCTAAGATGACAACTTTTTTAGAAACAAATCCAGGTTTTAAGCCTAATGTTTCCTCTTCTAATAAGCCAGGATTTCGCATACAAGTAATGTGTTTAATGGCTGGATTATATAAGGATGCACAGAATGAGTCATAACAACCTTGGTTACATCCAATACAATAGCGAATTTGATTGACTTTACCAGCTCTAGCCTTATTACAGAAGTTGGCATCGGCAAGCTGTGCACGTGCCATGACAACTAAATCTGCCTTGTCATCTTCTAAAATCTTTTCAGCAAATTCAGGCGTATTGATGCGTCCACATGGCATTGTCAACATACCTGTTTCTTTACGAATGCGCGCAGCATCTTCTACGTTAAATCCGTTTTCAATATCAACTGGAGCCACCTCATATAATGTAGCTGCCGTCAAGATGTTTCCACGACTAATATTTAATACATCCACACCTAATTCTTTGGCATCTTTACAAAATTCAATCACTTCTTCCACTGTCAATCCACCTTCTAACATGTCATCATGACAATCTACACGCATGAATAGTGGCATATCTTCTGGCATATTGGCACGAATCGATTTAATACATTCCAATGGGAATTTTTTACGATTTTCAAAAGATCCACCCCACTCATCACTTCGATGATTGATTCCACCTGAAAGCATTGAGTGTGGTAAATAGTTATGCGCACAATGGAATTCTAAGCAATCAAATCCAGCTTCTACTGCACGTTTTGCAGCTTGTCCAAACTTATCTATTATATCGAGCAATCTTTCATTTGTAATAGCTGGCACGGTATATTGTGGACTTAATGGTAAATCATTTGGCACTAAGATCTGAGCCGTTTGATCTGAAGCTACTGCTAATCCTCCTTGCCATAATTGAATGCAAGTTTTTCCTCCAGCTTTATGAACGGCATCATTTAATTTTTTAAATCCACAAATGTACTTATCGTCGGAAATCGACAAAAATCCAAAAGGTGCACTCGGGGCATCTACACTTGTAACTTCAACTGTATTTAATCCATTTCCACCTTTTGCACGAGCCACATGATACGCAATCAACTTATCTGTAACACTCTTTCCATCTTCACTTTCCGCACTTTCATGCGTTCCCATCGCAGACATGACAACACGATTTCTTAATTCCATACCACGTATTTGCATGGGTTCAAACAACTTGTCAAACATATGATTCTCCTCCTTTTCGTATGTTTACTTCTTATTTCATTATACTTCAATTGTTAGCGGTTTCACACACAAAAGAAAAGAGCTGTCATTCTTTGACAACTCGTACAGTTTCAATACCATAATATTTCATGACTTCAATAGAAGACTCACTAATCACTTCTCCTGGAATCACTGGAAGAATCGCTGGAGGACAAGATACAGTAACACTTGAACATACTTGTCCTAATGATTTAGAAACTTCTATCATTTTACTTGGCGCAAATAAAGCTTGACGCACATTCATAGCTTTCTTAGATTGTTCTAATTTTGGTGGTTTATTTATTAAAATAGGTTTTCTTTCAATTCCACATAAACATGTCTCTAATCGTTTTAAGTCATCCTTCGTATTATATGGAGATGGCATTAATACAATATAGTCTGAATCATAGAATTCAGGATAGATATCACATTCCATTAAAAGATTTGCGATTTCATTTCCAGTATAGCCAAACTCTTTCGTTGAAATCGTAATCTTCATGGGTTCACCAGATAAAATCGTATATCCATGTTGAATCAAAGCATTCTTTAATCCATCAACTCTTTGAATACATTCAGACAAGGATTTTTTAAACGTAGTATCCAACACATCATTTGCCGCATCTAAAGAGGCCATAATTAAATAGGATGGACTTGTAGAAGAAAAATATTCCATAAAATGTTTAACGTCATTTTTCCATACTTGATTCAAAGAATCACTTAAGTGAAGATAAGCTCCCCCGGTAAGTACAGGTAGTGTTTTATGAGCCGAATCACAACATAGATCAGCTCCCAAATCAATAGGGTGTAAAGAATCTTTTAGAAAGCGTAGATATGCACCATGAGCATTGTCAATGGCAAGTAATACATCATGCTTTTTACATATCAAAGCTAAAGATTTAATATCCAAAAGATTTCCTAAATAATCGGGATTTGTCAGATATACAGCCGTTGGATTATTTTCAACAATTTTCTTTTCTAAATCTTTCGCATTGATCTTACAAGATAAGTAGTCACTATTTCCATATAACCATTCAATGTCAAAATCTAAAAGTGCAGCAGCATGGATAAAGCTTCGATGCGCATTTCTTCCCGCAAGAATCTTAGGTTTCTTGCCTTTACTTTTAGCATCTTGGCATAATATCGTGCACATAGTTTGAATGCATAAAGTAGAGCCTTGCGTTGAATAATAGGTTGGACAGCCAAATAAAGAGGAAGCATTTTGTTCGCTTTCCTTAATAATTCCATCTGCCGCAAACAACTCATCGGCTCCATAAATTTCTGTAAGATCCATTCTTTCAAAACCAAGAATGCCAGCACCTTTATGGCCTGGCATATGCATTCTTACAGGTGATTTTTCTTGATACGATTTTAGAAAACTAACAATCGGCGTCTTCATGACTATTTTCTTTCATATCACGAATAATGGCTACAGCAAGTGCGCATTCTAATCGTTTACAGAATAATTCACAACCCTCTTTATATACACCTTTGACAGATCCTGTCGCATGATATGCATTGGCTGCACATCCTCCAGAACAATAAAGTCTTGCCCAGCAATCTGCACATTCTTTACGTGCATATACGTTACATGATGCAAATTCATCCTGAATCTTTTTGTTTGTGACACCCGTATAAATGTCTCCTAATTTAAAGGCTTCTTCTCCTACAAATTGGTGACAAGGATATAAATCTCCCCATGGTGTTACGGCCATATATTCAGTTCCTGAACCACATCCTGAAATACGTTTATAAATACATGGTCCACCTTTTAAATCAATCATATAGTGATAGAAAGTAAATGGATCTTTCTTCTCATCATATTCCAACATCAACTTCGCTAAATCTTCATATTGTTTTTTCACAACTTCACGATCTGCTTCTGTTAATGCAGCAGGATCATCCGATTTAGCTACAACTGGTTCCATACTTAATTCTCTAAAACCTAAGTCTAACATTTGTTGCACATCTTTTAAGAAGTCTGGATTGGCATGAGTAAAAGTACCACGCATATAGTAATTTTTACCTTCGCGAGCCTTTACTAACTTTTGGAATTTAGGAACGATTGTATCAAAACTTCCCTTACCAGAATAATCCACACGATAACGGTCATGCACTTCTTTACGTCCATCTAAACTTAAAACAACGTTGCTCATTTCTTTGTTCGCAAATTCAATTACGTCATCATCAATCAACATACCATTTGTCGTTAATGTAAAGCGGAAATTCTTTCCAGCTTCTTTTTCAATACTACGAGCATACTCCACCAATTGTTTAACCACATCAAAGTTCATTAGTGGCTCTCCACCAAAGAAATCCACTTCTAAGTTTCTGCGTGTTCCTGAATTTTCCACCAAGAAATCAAGAGCGCGTTTACCTGTTTCAAAACTCATTAATGCACGGTCCCCATGGTATTTTCCTTGGCTGGCAAAACAATACGAGCAATTCAAGTTACAAGTATGGGCAATATGAAGACATAAAGCTTTAATAACACCACTTGTCTTAGCCTTTAACTGGCCTGCCATTGGCTCATATGTATCTTCACTAAATAAACGACCTTGTTCTTTTAATTCTAAAATCTGGTCGTAACATTCTTCTAATTCAGATGTTTCAACACTAGGATATTTCTCCTTCATTTCTAAAACCAAGGTATTTTTATCTTTATCTAAAAATTCAGCAATCATATCATAAGCAATTTCATCTACCACATGAATGCTTCCTGAACAAATATCCAATACAATATTCTGATTAAACATCTTATACTGATGAATCATCTATATTTCCTCCTCAAAATTTAAAAAATGCTGCCTTAAAGGCGGCATTAAAAATGCCGAATCACTTCGGCATTTCTTAATTACTTACTTTCTTTATTATTTTCGCAAGCTTGGTTCGCAATTCCACAGCTAGTTTTACAAGCTGATTGGCAAGAAGTTTGGCATTCTCCACATCCACCATTTTTTGCGCTTTCACACAAGTTACGAGTATCTACTGTATTAATATGTTTCATGATTATATACCCCCATATAAATTCCCTTTCATTTTAACACGCCAACCAAAGAATATCAAATTAAAAAGGCATTCCGAAGAATACCTTTATAAACTATTTAGAACTTTCTTCCTTAGTACGGAATACATAACGACTAGTTACTGTAGCACCTTCTGGAGCACCAGAGTAAGAAGCATATTCTTTATTCATAGCTTTGATTTCATTCATTACACTTTGTAATGTTTCAAGTTCTCCAACACCTAAATCAACCTTTTCTTTTAATTGATCCAATCCTTCAGACTTGAATTGTTCATTACCTTCGTATAATTGTTTAGCACCATCATTCAATTGATCAGCAGCATCACTTAATTTAGTTAATCCACTTGTTAATTCGCTCATCTTTGATTTAGATGCGCTTAATTGTGCGGTTCCATCATTTAATGCCTTTGCACCATTTCTTAAAGAATCACTGTTTTTTGATAAATTACTTGTACCTTGTGCAATACCTGGAGCCAATTGATTAATACCAGAATTTAAATCACTAACTCCACCAGATAATTTTCCTAATAGTCCTTGTAATGTATTAACACCTGCTACTAGTGATGGAGTACCTTTCTCTTCATCAGCAAGAGCTGCAACTGTTGACTTCAATGTATTTAATTGATCAAAATCTGCTGATGTTAAACCAACGCTCTCTACTTTATCCATTTGTTTAGCCAATTTGTCTAATGAATCTTTAGTATTCTTTAATTGCGTCTCTAAATCACTTACTGCAGATACAGAATTACTATAAGATGTTTCAACCTTTCCTAATACAGTACTTGATCTATCCATAATGTTTTGTAATTTTTGTGCCTGTATACCTAAATCAGTAGCGTATTGATTTAATGTAGTAGATGTAGACAAAGAATTTTTATAACTTGTTAGATTGTCAATTTGAGTTTGCAATTCACTTCTTGCAGATGCATTTTCTTCTGTATCAGATAGACTATTCAAAGCTTGTTGCAAAGCATTAATTGAATTTTGAACAGATGCAATTTCAGTTTGTTTCTGTGTTTGAATTTCAACTGAAGCCCCTTTAATATCTGCACCTATACCAGTCATTACATTTGTTAAATTAGTCTTTAAAGAACCTAATTCATTTAACGCATCTTTAGCAGCTTTGATTTCTCCACCTGTACAATCTTTTGATTTTCCGCCTAATTTTACTAAATCATTATTTGTCTCATTTAAAGCTTTCTCTAAATTACCAATTTCTTTATTTGATTCACTAATCGCATCTTTCAATATTTGGATGTTTTCTTTTGTTAATTTAGATTCTTTTCCATTCAACTGATCATTCATTAAATTTATAGCTTCATTAACCTTTGTAACACCAGCTACTAATGCACCTAACTTTGTTGTCGTTTTTTTATTATTCAAGTTGCTATCAACATCATTTAATCCAGTTTGAATAGAATATAAATTCTGTGAAACTATAGCTAATTGATCTACACCAGCCGTATATTGATTTAAACCAGTACTTAACTTTGTTGTTCCATCATGTAATTGATCAAATGCATTTGTTAATGTTTCAATTTGAGGATAAGCACTTGATAATGGAGCAATACCTTCTTTTAATTGAGTTGTTCCATCATACAATTGTTTTGATCCATCAATCAATTGATCATCGGCTTCCATTAATTGATCAATTCCATCTGTTAATTCAGATACAGAACCAATTTCACCTAATTCACTTGCCAAATCAATTTCATTTGTCATACCAACCATGATAGAACCTAAATCAAAATTATTGACATCGGCTTCTACGGTTACATCATCACTAATTCCTAATTGATTATTTACTTTGTCTAAACCAGCAGATCTTAATGTTTCATTCAAGCCTGGAATATTCGCAAATGCCAACATTTCATTTGTTCCATCATTTACGATCTTACCAGATTCACACTTCACATTTGTAAAGTTACCAGTACTCATATTCAACATACCACCAGCTAAATAACTAGGGTGAATCACAATGGATTTGCCATTGATATTTTTAACTTCTGAATAGTTATTTGTGAAAGAAATTGTTAATTTTAAATGACCAGACTTACCTTCCATATCTTTTGCGGACATTTCCTGACCATCTAATTCATAACGAAGCTTAACAGACACTGGAAGTTGTTTGGTGGCTGTTCCTTCATAATACACATCATTTCCTTTCGCATTCCATGTATATGTATTTCCGTCTTTTGAAGGTTTTTCATTTGATTTAATATTCTTAACGTCTTTTAGATTTAATGTTTCTTTAATATTATTAATTCCATCCTCATCATGTAACCAGCTAGATACGATTGTATCACTGATGGAACCATCTGAGTTTAATACAGAATAAACAGTTTCTGTTTTTTCTGTAGGATTTTCATCATTACTTTGTGCAAATACAGTCACAGGCATCATACTTCCTGCCATAACTGCACTCAACACTACACTACCAACTACTTTTACTGTATGACTTAAATTCATATTTATTCTCCTTTCGCTTCCATATTTGATTCTGGCCAATTCTTTGTCGTTTTTTCAATGAACTTATGGCAGAAAATCAACAATGAAGGTAATACTAATAAAATACTTACGACTGAAATTAATGCACCACGCGCTAATAAAATGACTAAGGATTTAATTAAATCCATTTTAGCTACAAAGCTTACACCGATGCATGCGGCAAAGAATGAGAATCCACTTGTCATAATTGACACACTTGATTTTTCCATCGCAATTAAAGCCGCTTCCTTAACCTTCTTACCATGCGATAACTCTTCTTTAAAACGCGTTGTCATTAGAATAGCGTAGTCAACGGTAGCTCCCAATTGAATGGTTCCGATAACCATACTTGCGATAAATGGAAGTGTAGTTCCTGTAAAGAATGGAATACCCATATTGATCGTAATCGCAAATTCAATTGTTAGTACTAAAATGACTGGAAGTGCAAATGATTTAAATGTTAAGGCAACAATGATAAAGATCATGATGACAGATAATACATTAACCATCGCAAAGTCTGTATTTGTTGTTGTGATCAAATCACGTGTCATACTTCCTTCTCCACCAATCATACCCTTCTTATCATATTTATGAATGATGGTATCCATTTTATCTAACTGTGTATTTAATTCATTGGTTGCAGCTTTATAATCACTGTTCACAACAATTAATTTCTTTCCACCATTTTGGAAAATATCCTTTACTACTGTAGGAGTAAAGTTGGATGCAAGTCCTGGGCCCACAAATTCTTCATACGCTAATACATTATGAATACCTTTTAAATCTTTGATTTCAGAACACATATTCTGAATTTCATTCGTTGTTAATGTATCATCCACTAAAACGAAATGCGTTGTTGTCATATCAAATTTATCTTTTAACTGATTTGTACCAATGATACTCGCAAAATCACCTGGCATACCAGAAATCAAATCATAATAGATATTTGTATGTGCCTGACCATATCCAAATGGAATGAAAATCAACACAAAGGCAACAAGAATTTTTTTATAATGATGAATCACAAAACGAGGTACTTTGTGCAATTCATTCAAAATTGTTTTATGTTTATATTTTTCGATTGTCTTATCAAAGAACATCAACAAGCTTGGCAAAATAAAGATGGTTGATAATACACCAAGAACAACACCTTTAGCCATAACAATACCGATATCTCTACCTAGTGTTAACTGCATTACACACAAGGCAACAAAACCTGCGATTGTTGTAATTGAACTTGAAGTAATTGAAGTAAATGTAGCTCTGATAGCCTTAGCCATAGCTTCTTCATTTGGAAGTTTTTGTTTTTCTTCTTGATATCTATGTAATAAGAAGATGGAATAATCCAATGTTACAGCTAACTGTAATACAACGGCCAAAGCCTTTGTGATATAACTAATTTCTCCTAAGAATACGTTTGTACCAAAGTTATAAACGATGGGGAAAATCATTCCTAACATAAATACAATTGGAGCAATTGTACTCTCTAATCCTAAGAACAAAACGATCATACATAATACAACGGCAATACCTGCATAAATTGGTGTATCATGTTCTGTTTGATCTTTAGTATCTTCACTGATGGCTGACATACCACCTAAGTAACAATCATCTTTTGTATATTTTTTAATTTTACTGATCGCATTCATAGTACGCATTGACGATGTTGGCTCTTTAAATGTAACAATCATCATTGTACTGTCGCCAGAATAAAGCATATCTTGAATGCTTTCTGGAATTGCCTGTTTTGGAACGGAGATATCTAATACATCATCTCTCCAAATACATTTTTCAACTCCATCAATTTTATTGATCTCTTCCTTAATTTTAGCGGCCTCTTGATCAGACTTGTTGTTGACAACCAAGAAGTCTACACTCGATAAGTTAAAATCATCTCCAAGAATCTTTTGTGTTTTCATAGATTCTGAAGTCGAAGGTAAATAAGATAATAAATCGTAATTAATATTTGTGTTGAAATAACCAATTGCACTTGGAATCAAAAGAACAATGGCCACAGCCAAAATCATATTACGATATTTAACTATCCATTTTGACATCTTATCCATATCGAATCACCTTTTTTTCTATCCTTTCCTTTACTACGTGAAGAGTATAGTACCAAACTGACCACTAGTCAATATTTTTGTTTAAATTTTTTATAATTCCCAATATACAATTGTTTTAATATGTTCAATCGGTCATTTTTATTTGTATTTTCTAAATTATTGTTTATAATAAGGATGGTGATACGCATGAAAAGTAAGATACTTGAAAACAAGAAAATAAAAGAAAACAACCTCTTACAGGCTGCCTTTAATCTATTCACAAAAGAAGACATTACGAATGTCTCTGTAAACGATATTGTAAAGAGTGCAGGCGTCGCAAAAGGAACATTCTATCTTTATTTCAAAGATAAATACCAAATACGCGATATTCTAATTCAAAAAGAAGCACATCGACTTTTTGAAGAAGCCCACAAGCAATTAGAAAAGAACGATATTCGTAATTTTGAAGACTCTGTGATTTTTTTGATCAATCAAGTATTGATCCGATTAGAAAACAATCCATTAATTTTAAAGTTCGTTGAAAGAAACTTATCTTGGGGAGTATTCCATGCCCAGTTAAACACAGCTATTGATAATGATAGTTTCAACCTTATTAAAGAGTTTAACGAAATCGCAACCGCAAATGGATACGAATTTGAAAATTCAGAAGTTATACTCTACTTAATTGTAGAGCTAACAGGAAGTACTTGCTACAACAGTATTCTTCATAGTCAACCCCTTCCTATTGAAGAATATAAACCCATTCTTTTCAATTCCATTCGGGCTATCCTTTCTCAAGGAAAGAAAAAAAGCTAGGACTCGCCTAGCGTACAATAATATAAATCATATAAATGACATATACGAGGATCATAAAGATCCCCTTTTTTCTTGTCATTGTATCTCCCTTTTTGGCAATACCATAAATCAAAAGAGATACACCAATCAAGACAAAAGTATCAATAATATTTTGTGAAGTAGCCGCAATTGGATGAATTGTACTTGAAGCACCTAAAATAAATAAGATATTCATTATGTTACTTCCAATCGCATTTCCTAAAGATAAACCACTCTCACCTTTTCTTGCCGCAACAACACTTGTTACTAGCTCAGGTAAAGAAGTTCCAATTGAAACAACAGTTAAACCAATCAAAGTATCACTCATACCTAGCATAGCTGCAATCTGCTTTGCACTATCTACAGTGATGTCTCCACCCCAAATAATACACGCAACACCAATCACGATATAAATCAAGCATTTGATTCCCGATAAAGTTTCAACTTTCTCATCCTCAACACGATTCTTTTTAGCACTACGAATCAAATTTAAAATAAACAATACTAAACCGACTAAGAAGATAATACCTTCAAAGCGATTCAGCATTCCATTTAATACAAAAATCGAAAGTAAAATGCTCACCAAAATATTGATTTTTAAATCACGATTTAAAATATCCTGATCCATTAAAAATGGAGTAATCACTGCACTTGTTCCAACCACAACCAAAGTATTGAAAATATTAGAACCTACAATATTTGAAATTGCAATTTCATTACTGCCCATTAAACCAGCCGTAATACTTACACTTGCTTCTGGCAAACTCGTTCCAAGTGCAACAATTGTCAAACCAATAATAACTGAAGGTACTTTTAATTTACGAGCCACACTTGCACTGCCATCCACAAACAAGTCTGCACCCTTCATTAAAAGGACCATACCTAATACTAATAAAAGAAATACCATTTTCTCAATCCTTTCAAAGTCACCTTATTATATCACAGACGAAAAAGAAAAGAAGAGATTTTTCATCTCCTCCTATCAATCGTCACAAACATTGAACAAAAGAACGTATCTTCTTTTTCGAAGCCATCTCTTTTCA